>JANXPK010000117.1 GCA_025357355.1 Rhodobacterales bacterium | reverse complement strand
GAGCAGTTCCTGCTGTGGTTCCTGCGGTGGCAAAATGTCGATGCCAGCCGCCCGTTTCTGCCCAAGGTGCTGGACCGCATGGAAGCGCAGAGCGCCGATTTCGCGGCCCTCGGTATCGTTCGACCCGATCAGCCCGGGGCTGTCGAAATCTGAGGGCTGCAAGTGGCGTGAAATGCGATATGCTCGTGCCAGCAGTAGTCCGGAGCATTCAGATGGTTGACCCGATGCCCTCCATGAACCCCGACGGCGAAGACCCCGAGGAAAGCCTGTGGCTACGCCTTCTGTGGATGGTAATCATCGCCGCGATGCTGAGCATTGCGCACACCATGCTTTATGCCTTGGCGGTGGTTCAGTTCATCATGATGCTGACCCGCAAGGGCCGTCCCAATGTCGAGATCGCCTGGTTCGGCAAGCGCCTTGGCGATTGGCTGGCCAAAGCCACCCGATACCAGACGGCGGCAGACGACGAAAAACCCTGGCCCTGGACGCCATTCGACTAAGCACTTGCGCCAGATCAACGTCGCCCCGACCGCCTTCAGGCTTAGTGAGGGCAAGAATTCCAATTTGGGGCGTGAAATGAAACCGATCTCTTATCTCTATCTTCTCGCGGGCGATCAGGACTTCCGGTTGCTGTGCACTCACGGCAACGGTCTGGCCGAGATTTCGGCCCGCAATGCCGAAGCTTTCCCGAACGTGGCGCACGACATCCGTGGTGGGAAAAGCCTGAGCCATGCTGGCGGCGCGGGCTTTGAAGTCGACGCACACAGCACCAAGGTCGAGGTCGGACGCGGGCGTTTCGCCAAGCATGTCGCAGCGGCTCTGGCGGTGGAGTGGGCCAAGGGCACCTATGACCGCATCGTCATCGCGTCCGGCCCCAAGATGCTGGGCGAAATTCGCCATGACCTGCCCAAAGACCTGCATGCCCATGTCGCGGCAGAGTTGCACAAGGACCTGATCAAGGTCCCGCTGCACGATCTGCCGTCGCATTTTGCTGGAACCGTGCCGGCGATCTAGGCCTCCATCGCCTCCAACTCGTCGATGAAACCGGCGATCATGCTCAGCCCGCGGTCCCAGAACTTGGGATCGCTGGCGTCCAGTCCGAACGGGGCCAGCAATTCCTTGTGGTGCTTGGACCCGCCAGCCTTGAGCATGTCGAAATACTTCTCCTGAAAGCCCGGCAGCCCGTCGGCATAGACGGCATACAAAGCGTTCACCAGGCCGTCGCCAAAGGCATAGGCATAGACATAGAACGGCGAATGCACGAAATGCGGGATGTAGGCCCAGAAGGTTTCGTACCCGTCCATGAATTCAAAGGCATCGCCCAGCGATTGCCTCTGGATTGCCATCCACAGCGCATTGATGTCGTCGGGCGTCAGCTCGCCTTGAGCGCGGGCGGCGTGCAGCTTGCATTCGAAATCGTAAAACGCGATCTGACGGACCACGGTGTTGATCATGTCTTCGACCTTGCCTGCCAGCAGCGTCTTGCGCTCGCCTTGGGTTCTGGCGCCCTCCAACAGTTTGCGGAAGGTCAGCATCTCGCCAAAGACGCTCGCGGTTTCGGCCAGCGTCAGCGGGGTCGAGGCCAGTAACTCACCCTGACCCGCCGCCAGAACCTGATGCACGCCGTGACCCAGTTCGTGCGCCAGTGTCATCACGTCGCGCGGTTTGCCAAGGTAGTTGAGCATCACATAGGGATGCACTGTCGTGACCGTCGGATGGGCAAAGGCGCCCGGCGCCTTGCCCGGTTTGACCCCGGCATCGATCCAGCCCTTGCTGAAGAACGGCTCCGACAACGCCGACATGCGCGGATCAAAGGCGGCATAGGCCGATTGCACAGTCGCCTTGGCCGCGTCCCAACTTACCAACGGTGGCGCGTCCAGTGCTAGGGGTGCGTTGCGGTCCCAGACTTGCAGCTTGTCCAGCCCCATCCATTTCGCCTTGAGCCGATAGTAGCGGTGCGACAGTTTGGGATAGGCCGCGACGACGGCGTTGCGCAGCGCTTCGACCACCTCGGGCTCGACATGGTTCGACAAATGCCGCCCGGTCT
Source organism: Rhodobacterales bacterium (assembly GCA_025357355.1). GTDB lineage: Bacteria > Pseudomonadota > Alphaproteobacteria > Rhodobacterales > Rhodobacteraceae > Stagnihabitans. The sequence continues at coordinate 2,222 of JANXPK010000117.1, read as the reverse complement.
GCGGCGTCGGCATCTTGCGCCAGCGGTCGTGGATTTCCTTTTCCTTGGCCAAGGTGTTGTGCAGGCGGGCGAACAGTTTGATGTTCTTCTTCAGGGTTGCAGCCGTGGCTTCCGCCCCGGCCTGACGCTTCTTGCGGTCGGGGTCGCTGGCAAGGTTGAGCGTCGCTTCAAGGTTCAGCTCTTCGTCGATGCCTGCGACCTTGAACATCAGCCCCGCCATCGTCTCGTCGAACAGCTTGTTCCACGCCGAGGCGCCCACGACGCTTTCATCGTGCAGGAACTTTTCCATCTCGTCGGACAATTGATGGGGCCGCATCGCGCGCATCCGGTCGAACACCGGCTTGTAGCGGGCAAGTGCGGCATTCTCAGCCAGAAACCCCGTCAGGTGGCCCTCATCCAACCGGTTGAATTCCAAGGTGAAAAACACCAAAGATGTGGTGAAATCGGTCACCTGACCTTCGGCGTCGGCCATGAACTTGGCGCGCTCGCTGTCCAGCGTGTTCTGGTAATAGCGCAGGCCCGCATAAGACATCAGCCGCCCGGCCACGGTCTCGATGGCTTCATAGGCCTGAACGCAATCCAGAAGCCCCGCCGCGTCCAGCCCAGCCAGCTTGCCCTCATAGCTCGCGGCAAATCCCGCGCAGCTTTGCTTCAGCCGGGCGATGTCGGTGGCGAATTCGGGGGACTCGGGCGCGGGATACAGGTCGCGCAAGTCCCATTCCGGCAGATCGCCCAGTCCGGAACTGGCTGCATTGGCGTCATAAAGCGTGCGGGGCAGGGCAGGTGACATGGCAGACCTCTTCAATTTCCGGTCTGTTGTAGGGGCGAAGCGGGGGCCGGGGCAAGATGCGCCGAAAGCTCGGCAAGCTTGCCCGCCTGCCCATCGCGGGGCCAGGCCACGATCCGCGCATTCTGCAAATCCAGCCCGGATTTCTTGCGGCCATTTCGCGTCACGCCGTCAAAGGCAACCTCGAACACCAGCCCGGGCTCGACCTGCCGCAAGGGGCCAAAGCGGGCCAGCGTATGGGCGCCGACCCACGCCATGATCTCTGCCGTCTCCGGCACTGTAAGTGCCACGCGCGCAACCGGCACCAGACTTCCCGCCTTGTCCAGAGCGACGGTGATCTCGGGCGGCGACACCTGCGCCTGCACCATCACCGCCAGGAACGTCCCGCCCCGACCTGCAACTGGCGGGGCAAGGACCAGACGAAACGTGCCAGTAGCAAGCCGGCTGACGATCAAATTGGCCTCGGAAGGCAAACACGCCCACAAACGGACCAGAATGGCATGGCGAGTCACCGGTGTCGCCGCTGTCAGACGGGAAACGACTTCGGACAGGCTGGGGGCTGGCCCTTCAGGCGCAGGCAACATCAGGGCGGCCGTTTCCGCCCGGTCACCCGACGCCTGCAGCGATGCCTCGGCAAGCCAATCCGGTATCCCTGCCACCTCTGCGGCCCAAGCCAGGACCGTGTCCAGCGTTACCAACCGCCGCGGCCTGCTGCCGCCCAACAGCGCGCGGCAGGCCGCTGCGTCCTCGCCACTCGCAGCCGCAAGATAGTCCCCCAGTGCCGATGGATCGCGCGGCAGGTCGGCCAGCATTGCGGCAAAGCGGATCATTCCACGATCCCGGCCTCATAGCCCTGACGTTCCAGCCAGCGGCGAAACGCAGAGGTGTAGCCATGCGTCACGAACACCCTAGCGGCCGCGGTGGCGGCAATGGCGGCATTCAAACCCGGCCAGTCGGCATGATCGGACAGCGTGAACCCTGCCGTGCCCGCCGACCGCCGTGCCCCAAGCGCCATCCAGCCCGAGGCAAAGCCCATCGCACTCACCCCCAGTTGTGCCGTCCAGTCGCCATTCAGCACATTGGGCGGCGCGATCACCAAGGCGTCGCGCGGCACTGGCCCGTCTCCCACACGAAAGGTCGGCGGCAACGGATAGCCCTGCGCCCGCAGGATCTCCGTCACATCCTCGACGGCCCCATGGGTCCAGATCGGCCCTTGCGGCGGAATTCCCGCCATCAGCCGCTGCGCCTTGCCAAACGAATAGGCCGCCAGCACCGATACCACCCCGCGCGCCGCATTGCCGCGCCACCACGCCGCGATGTCGGCCAGCACTTCGACGTCGGGTCGCCACCGGAAAATCGGCAGGCCAAAGGTGCATTCGCTGATGAAGGTGTGGCAGGCGATCGGAACAAAGGCCTCGCAGAACCCATCCACCGC
>JANXPK010000101.1 GCA_025357355.1 Rhodobacterales bacterium | reverse complement strand
CCGGAGCCGAGGCCGATCGCGACCGACTGACCATCCGCTTTGGTGACATCGTGGTGGCCCGCAATGGTTGGCGCGACCCGGCTTACAAGGAAGAGGATGGCGCCGCCTACATGCGGCAGCCCGAACTGGTGATCGGCGTCGATATGGGCCTCGGACGCGGCAAGCGCAGCGTCTGGACCTGCGATCTGACAGCCCGCTACATCGAGATCAACGCCGACTACCGCTCTTGATCATCATCTTTTCATAAATATCCCACGGGGTCCGGGGGTGTGAAACCCCCGGCTTTTCCATGAAGACCTTGCTCGTCTCAGCTGTAGCCCTGATCGACACCGAAGGCCGGGTGCTTCTGGCCCAGCGTCCCGAAGGCAAATCCATGGCCGGCCTGTGGGAGTTTCCGGGCGGCAAGGTCGAACCCGGCGAGACCCCGGAACTGGCGCTGATCCGCGAACTGAAAGAGGAATTGGGCATCGACACCTGGTTGTCCTGCCTCGCCCCGCTGACCTTCGCCAGCCACAGCTATGAAAGCTTCCACCTGCTTATGCCGCTTTTCGCCTGTCGCCGTTGGGACGGCATCCCCGTCCCGCGCGAAGGCCAGACCCTCGCCTGGGTGCGCCCGCAGCATCTGCGCGACTACCCGATGCCGCCCGCTGACATCCCCCTGATCGCGATCCTGCGTGACTGGCTGTAATGCCAACGGCCCAGGGTTTCCCCCGGGCCGCCGCCACATTGTGCGCCGCGGATCAAGCCAACTTGCGCTGAATCTCTTCCCGCTCGAAAATCTCGATCACGTCGTCCTTGCGGATATCCTCGTAACGCTCAAACGCCATGCCGCATTCCTGACCCGAGATCACTTCCTTGACTTCGTCCTTGAAGCGTTTCAGCGTTTTGAGCGTGCCTTCGTGGATCACCACGTTGTCACGCAAAAGCCGCACGCCGGCCGACCGCCGCGCCACGCCTTCGGTGACCAGACAGCCCGCGACTTGGCCCACGCCCGAGACCTTGAAGACCTCAAGGATCTTGGCATAGCCGATGAAGGTTTCGCGCACTTCGGCCTTCAAGAGGCCCGAGGCGGCCGCCTTGATGTCGTCCACCAGGTCATAGATGATCGAGTAATAGCGAATTTCGACGCCCTTTTGGGTGGCCGAGGCCCGCGCCATCGCATTCGCCCGCACGTTGAACCCGATGATCGGCGCCCCCGCAGCTTCGGCCAAACCAACGTCGGTGTCGGTGATCGCGCCGACGCCAGAATGCAATACCCGCACCCGCACTTCGTCATTGCCGACCTTCTCCAGCGCTTGCACGATGGCTTCAGCAGAGCCTTGCACATCGGCCTTCACCAGCACCGGCAGTTCGGCCACCGACTGATCCGCCTTGGCCTTGGCCATCAGCTGTTCCAGCGTGGTCGCTGCACCGACGGCGGCGCGTTTGTCCTTGGTGGTCTTTTCGCGGTAGGCGGCGATTTCGCGGGCCTGCGCTTCGGTCTCGACCACGTTCAGCGTGTCACCAGCTTGTGGGGTGCCCGACAAGCCCAGCACTTCGACCGGAACCGAAGGCCCGGCCTCGGTGACGGTTTCGCCCTTGTCGTTGACCAGAGCGCGCACCTTGCCCCACTGCTCGCCGACGACGAAGATATCGCCTTTGCGCAGCGTACCATTGCTGACCAGCACTGTCGCAATCGGACCGCGACCGACGTCAAGTTTCGCCTCGATCACGGCGCCTTGCGCCGCCCGTTTCGGGTTGGCCCGCAGTTCCAGAATCTCTGCCTGCAGCGCGATGGCCTCCAGCAACGCATCCAGACCCTTGCCGGTCTTGGCCGACACTTCGACATCCTGCACATCGCCCGACATCGCCTCGACGACGACATTGTGTTGCAGCAACTCGGTCCGCACCCGGTTCGGGTCGGCCTCATATTTGTCGATCTTGTTGATCGCGACAATCATCGGCACCTTGGCGGCCTTGGCGTGGGCGATCGCCTCGACGGTCTGGGGCATCACCGCATCATCCGCCGCCACCACGAGCACCACGATATCCGTGACCTGAGCCCCGCGCGACCGCATGGAGGTAAAGGCGGCGTGACCGGGCGTATCAAGGAACGTCAGAACCTGACCCTTGTCGGTCGTCACCTGATAGGCGCCGATGTGCTGAGTGATCCCGCCGGCCTCGCCAGAGACGACATTGGCGTGACGGATCGCATCCAGAAGCGAGGTCTTGCCGTGGTCGACGTGGCCCATGATCGTAACGATCGGAGGCCGCGTGATCAGGCTTTCGCTGGCATCCACAACTGTATCGATGACCTGTTCGACGTCGGCATCCGAAACGCGCACGGCGCGGTGGCCGAACTCTTCGACCACCAGTTCGGCGGTGTCGGCGTCGATGGCCTGGTTCATCGTGACCATCATGCCCATTTTCATCAGGCTCTTGACCACATCGGCGGCGCGTTCCGCCATCCGGTTGGCCAGTTCGCTGACCAC
>JANXPK010000065.1 GCA_025357355.1 Rhodobacterales bacterium | reverse complement strand
GCCGATCCACCGCGACCGACCGCGAGAGGCGCGAGCGATACAGCATCGCCTGCGAGCGCAGGATCAGGCTGTCCGACAAGACCTTCAGATGGTTGGCCCGCAACGTCTCACCCGACGAGGTGATGTCGGCAATCGCCTCGGCGGTCAGGTTCTTCACCGTCGCCTCGGTCGCACCCTGACTGTCGACCAGCTGATAATCGGCGACGCCGTGGAGGGTCAGAAAGTCGCGCACCAGCCGGTGATATTTGGTCGCGATCCGCAGGCGGTGGCCGTGGGCGGCGCGAAACGCAGCGGCCGCGGCATCCAGATCGTCAAGGGTATCAACGTCGATCCAGGCAGCGGGCACCGCAATGATAAGATCAGCCTGACCAAAGCCCAGCGCCGCCACCTCCGTGACCTGTTGCTGCCAGTCCGCCAGTTTGTCGCGGACCAAATCACAGCCGGTCACCCCAAGGTCGATCCGCCCCGCCGCCAGTTCACGCGGAATTTCCCCCGCCGACAGAAGGACCAGGTCCACCCCGTCTGCCACGACTCGGCCGGAATATTCGCGCTCTGACCCCGATTTGTGCATCTTCAGTCCGCGGACCGAAAACCATTCGAAGGTCTGCTCCATCAGCCTGCCCTTGGAGGGGACCCCGATCCTGATCATGACCGGACCTCAACCACCAGTTCCGGCCGGATCACCCCGCCGACTGCCGGGATCGACCGACCCTGCCCCAGTACCGCCGTAAGAGCGTCATAGCGGCCGCCCGAGGCCACGGCGGGCAGTTGGGGAGCCAGAAAGGAGAAGGTGAAGCCGTCGTAATATTCCATCGAGGTTCGGCCAAGGCTCGCCTCGAATGGCAGGCGCACCACGTCGATTCCGCGTGATCGCAAAGCGTCAAGGCGGGCGGCAAAACGGGCAACGGCGGGTGCAATTGCGGGCAACATGAAAATGATGCCTTCAAGATGCGCGAGTGCAGCTTCTGCCGGGGCTTGCAGGCCAAGAAGGTCGTAAAGCAGCGCGGCCTCGGGGGCAGCGATGGGTTTTGTGCGGGCATCCTCGATCAGGGCGGCGGCGCGGGTGGCCACTTCTTCGGCCGAGCGCAAGCCGATCAACGGACCGGCAGCGGCTATCAGCGCAACGGGTGTGCCGGTGGCAAGACGGTCAAGAAGACGAACACGAGCCTCGGGCAGGGCGGCCCGACCGGAGAAACGGTCGAGCAAGTGCCGGAAGCGGGCCGGGCGCCAGATGTGCCGCAAAAGGGCGGACTTACGACGGTCGGTCGTCTCGAGCCCACGCACTGCTGCCATTAATATGCCGATGTCGCCAGTGACGGGCTTGACCGGAAGGCCTGCCAAGAGGCTGGCGAACAAGGCGAAAACCTCGGCATCAGCCTGCTCGGGGGCCTGACGGTCAAAGACTTCGAACCCGACTTGCAGGTATTCCGGGGCGCGGTTGCCCAGATGCTCTTGCCGACGAAATACCTCGCCCAGATAGCAATAGCGGGCCGGGTCAGCGCCGTTGGCCATGTGGGCTTGCACCACAGGCACGGTGAAATCGGGGCGCAGCATCATCTCACCCTGCAAGGGGTCGGTGGTAGTGTAGGCGCGGGCGCGGATATCTTCGCCGTATAGGTCGAGGAGGGTCTCGGCGGGCAGCAGGATGTCGGCATCGACGGGGACGGCACCCGCCCTTTGGAAGGCAGCGAACAGACGTTCTGCCTCGGCGCGGATGGCGGGCTTCTGGGTCATCCCAGCATTTTTCGGACTTGCGAGACCAGTTCGGCGCGCGGGATTTCGACCTGTGCGGGCCGGTCTTTCCATTCTTCCAGTGTTGCATTCTGGGCGATCCGGGCACCAAGGATCAGGTCTTTGAGGATCACCGTTCCTGCGCCAGCTTCATTGCCTCCCTGGATCACGGCGACCGGGCTTTGGCGTTTATCCGCATATTTCAACTGGTTACCAAAGCTCTTGGGGTTGCCGAGGTAGACCTCGGCCCTGATGCCGGCCTGTCGCAACTCGCCCGCCATGGCCAAGTAGTCGGCCATCCGGTCGCGGTCCATCACCGTCACCACAACCGGCCCCGCGCTGTCGCCTGAGGTTCGCCCCTTGGCGCGCAACGCGGCGAGCAGCCGGTCGACGCCGATGGAAATGCCGGTTGCAGGCACTGATTGGCCGGTGAAACGCTTGACCAGATCATCGTAGCGGCCACCGCCTGCGACCGAAC
>JANXPK010000042.1 GCA_025357355.1 Rhodobacterales bacterium | reverse complement strand
GACCTGCCGACCCAACTGGTCGGCAGGTCGGAAATGAAGCCCACGGTGTCAGAGGCGATGATCTTGCGGCCAGAGGGCAATTCGACGCCGCGCATCGTGGGATCCAGCGTGGCGAACAGCATGTCCTTGGCCAGCACGTCCGCCCCGGTCATCTTGTTGAACAGCGTCGATTTCCCGGCATTGGTGTAGCCGACAAGCGGCACCAGCGGAAACGGCACCTTGCGGCGCGAGGCGCGGTGCAGTTCGCGGGTTTTGCCGACCGCTTCTAGTTGGCGTTTCAGACGGATCACATGATCGTCGATGGCACGGCGGTCGGTTTCGACCTGAGTTTCACCGGGGCCACCGACAAAGCCGAAACCGCCGCGTTGGCGTTCAAGGTGGGTCCAGGCCCGGACAAGGCGAGTGCGCTGATAGGACAGCGCAGCGAGTTCGACCTGTAACACGCCTTCACGGGTGCGGGCGCGATCGGCGAAAATCTCTAGGATCAGGCCGGTGCGGTCCAGCAGTTTGACCCCCCATTCCTTTTCCAGATTGCGCTGCTGCACCGGACCCACGGCGCCGTCGACCAGAACCAGGTCGATCTTGCGGTCGCCAAAGCGCGTCTTCAACTCTTCGACCTTGCCCGAGCCCAGTAGAGTGGCAGGCTGAATCCGGGCCAGCCGCACCACCTCGGAGCCGAGTACCTCAAGCCCCGGCAGGGCGGCGGCCAAGGCCACGGCTTCGGCGAGGGCATGTTCGGGCAGGCGGCGCCTGCGCGTGGTCTTCAGGTCGGGATGCAGCACATAGGCGCGGGTCGGGGCGGCCGCAGTGTCATGCGACTGCGGCCCGCCGCGGGTCAGCAGGGCATCTTCGGTGTCATCATCCTCGGGCAGGTCGGAGATTACTCTTCACCTTCATAGAGGTTGATCGGTCCGCCGGGCATGATGGTCGAGATCGCATGTTTGTAGACCAGTTGCGATTGACCGTCCCGGCGCAAGAGCACGCAGAAATTGTCGAACCAGGTGATCACGCCTTGCAGCTTGACCCCGTTGATCAGGAATATCGTGACCGGAACCTTGGCCTTGCGCACATGGTTCAGGAATGCATCTTGCAAATTTTGTTTGTCGGCAGCCATTTCTTTAGCCTTTTTCTTGTCGTTCGTTTCTTGTTGCCAGCGTGGTCTTGTCGTCAGCTTGGTCGCATCATCCTCTGGCCATCAGCCAAAGAACTGCCCGGCGGAGTATGTCGCGGCTCAGCCAGACTTTCCAGACCCTAAATCTTCATTCATGATCCTCCTCACCCCCGCTGCCGTTCTTGGACGACGACACTACGCCCAGCGATTTGAGCTTGCGATGCAAGGCCGAACGTTCCATGCCGACAAAGCCCGCCGTGCGGCTGATATTGCCGCCAAAACGGTTGATCTGGGTCAGAAGATATTCGCGTTCAAAGACTTCGCGGGCTTCGCGCAGCGGCAAGGTCGCCATGGCCCCGCCGAGTACAATGCGACCGGCCGCGTCGGGTTGAACCTCTTGGCCGGGCAGTTCATGCGCCTCGATCTGGCCACTGCCGTCGCCCAAGATCAGCACCCGTTCGATGACATTGCGCAGCTGGCGAACATTGCCTGGCCACTGCATCGTTTGCAGCATCGCCTCGGCCTCGGGCGTCAATTGGCGCAGCGGCAGGCCCTGGGTACGGTGAAACATGTCGACGAAATGGCGGGTCAACTCAGGGATATCCTCGCGCCGGTCTTCCAGCGAGGGCACCGGAATGGGCACGACGTTCAAGCGGTCATACAGTTCTTGCCTGAAGCGGCTGGCGTGGATTTCGCCCCGCAGATCACGCGAGGTTGACGAAATGACGCGCAGATCGACCCTGACCTTATCGGCGCCGCCGACCCGGGTGAATTGCTGTTCGGTCAGCACCCGCAGGATTTTCGACTGCGTGCCCAGCGGCATGTCGGCGACTTCGTCGAAATAGACGACGCCACCGTGGGCCTGCTCCAACAGGCCCTTTTCAACGCCGCGTTCGGCGGTTTCGCGTCCGAACAGGACCTCTTCCATCCGTTCGGGTTCTACCGATGCCGAGGATACCGACACAAAGGGAGCGGTGGCGCGGTTGGAATTGGCATGGATGAAGCGGGCGGCAAGCTCTTTGCCAGAACCCGCAGGCCCGGTCAGCATGACGCGGCCGTTGGACTTCGTAACCTTTTCCAATTGCGATTTCAAAGCCTTGAAGGCCGGACTTGATCCAAGCATGTCAGAGCCTGTCACGTCACGGCGGCGCAGTTCGGCGTTCTCGCGGCGCAGTCGCGAGGTTTCCATGGCGCGGGCCACCACCACCATCAGCTGGTCGATGTTGAACGGCTTTTCGATGAAATCATAGGCGCCCTGCTTGATGGCGGCGACGGCAATCTCGATGTTGCCGTGGCCCGAAATGATCACCACGGGCACGTCCGGGTTGTCGCGCTTGACAGTCTTGAGGATGTCGATGCCGTCCATCCGGCTGTCCTTGAGCCAGATGTCCAGGATCATCAGCGCGGGCAACTCGGCGTTGATCTCGGTCATGCAATCGTCGGAATTTCCTGCCAGACGAATGGCATAGCCCTCGTCCTTGAGAATATCGCCGATCAGTTCGCGGATGTCCTTTTCGTCGTCGACAATCAGAATGCTGCTCATGTTTCCCCCTAGATGCGCCCGGCCAGGCTTTTGGCCCTGGTGGCGCGTGGCAGACGAATCTCTGCCATCGCGCCCGCGTGATCGTTGCCTTCAAAGACGGGCGCGTCCGTCAGGACCAGCGTGCCGCCATGCTCCTCGATGATTTTCTTGACGATTGGCAAGCCCAGCCCAGTGCCCTTTTCGCGCGTCGTCACATAGGGTTCGAAAAGGCGCGAGCGATCGGGCGGAAGACCCGTACCGTTGTCGGCGATGGTGATGGTCGAATAGGTGTCACCGGGTGCCAGGGTGACCCTGATCTCGGGGTGATAGCCGAAGGGAATGTGTTTTTCCTTCACTTCTTCAATAGCTTCCCCGGCGTTCTTGATTAGATTGGTCAGCGCCTGACCGATCATGGTGCCATCCAGTTCGATCAGATCCGGCAAGGTCGGCAGGGTCTTGACGAATTTGACATCGGGCTGGCCATTTTCCTGCAAAATGACGGCAGCCCGTACCAAAGCAGTCAGGTCGGTTTCACGGCGGTCAGGCTCGGGCATCCGGGCGAACTTGGAGAACTCGTCAACGATGCGGCGCAAGTCGTTGGTCTGGCGCACGATGACGTCGGTATATTGCTCCAGCTCTTCGGGGTCAGTGACCTGACTGCGGTATTTGCGTTTGATCCGCTCTGCCGAAAGCTGAATCGGGGTCAGCGGGTTCTTGATTTCATGGGCAATGCGGCGGGCGACGTCACCCCAGGCGGCCATGCGCTGGGCCGACACCAGTTCGGTCACGTCATCAAAGGCGACCACAAACCCCTCGACCCCTGCTTCAGACCGCCGCTCGCTCATCCGCACCAGCAGGCTTTCCAGCTTTCCGCGCCGCGTTATGCGCACCTCGTCTTGTACCGCTGACCCGGCACTGCCTTGCAAGCGGCTGAAAAGATTGTCAAACTCCGGAACGGTTTCGGTCAGCGCCGCCTGGGTCGCCACTTCGGACGGCAGGTCCAGCATCCGCATGGCGGCGCGGTTGACAAAGTCGATGCGGCCGCCCGCGTCCAGCCCGATCACACCGGCGGTGACGTTTGACAAGACGGAATCGAACAGCCGCCGTTGACCCTCAGTGCTATCGTGGCTTTCCATCAGCGCCTGCCTCTGGCCCTTCAACTGCCGCGTCATCTGGTTGAAAAGGCGCCCGAGCATGGCTATTTCGTCGTCGCCCTCTTCCTCCATCACCTGCACATCCAGATCGCCCGCCCCGACCCGTTGCGCGGCCGAAGCCAGACGACCCACCGGGCGGCTCAATCGCTCGGCAAACCACAAACCACCCCAGACCGCCGCGACAATCAGGATGACCGCAAAGCCGAGGTACAGGAGACCAAAGTTGAACAGCACCTTGCCGCGGTCAGCTTCCAGTTGCTGATAAAGTGCTGCGGTTTGCTGGGTTTGGTCCAAGAGACCCAGAATCGTACCATCGACGGTCCGCGATACGTACAAAAGGCGGTCCGGAAAGGCCGGCAATTT
>JANXPK010000015.1 GCA_025357355.1 Rhodobacterales bacterium | reverse complement strand
TCATGCGCGCGGGCAGGGTGTTGGCTTATGAGCCGCAGTCCTGTTGCTGCACGACCCTGACGCAAAACATTGCGCTCAATGGGTTACAAGACCGCATTGTCGCTCAGAATTGCTTGATCGGTGCCGCGCCGGGCAAAGGGGCAGTGACCCGTTTCAACCCGCGCAATTTGGGTGCTGCGGCCTTTGAGGCCAAGGAAGATGGCGATATCCCGGTGTTTGCGCTGGACGATGTCGTGGACCCCGCCGATCAGGCGCGCGTCGATCTGATCCGGATCAATGTCGAGGGGATGGATTTGGCAGTGCTGCAAGGGGCCGAGGCGATCATAACGGCGCGCCATCCCGCCATCTGGGTCGAACTGCCGCCGCGCGAGACCACCTATGACAGTGTTCGTCAGCATCTGGAGCGGTTTGGTTACCGGCCCTATCAGCTTGGGATGAACGACGTGCTGTTCCGGGCCTGACCTCAGCCAGCCAACGCGTTGTTCAAATATTCATCGACTTTCTCCAGGTAGCCGATCGTGGTCAGCCATTTCTGATCGGGGCCAACCAGCAGGGCAAGGTCCTTGGTCATCCAGCCATCCTCGACCGCGTCAACGGTGACCTTTTCCAGCGTGGTCGCAAAGCGCATCAACTGATCGTTGCCGTCCAATTTCGCACGGTGCTTGAGGCCCCCGGTCCAGGCATAGATCGAAGCGACCGAATTGGTCGAGGTCGCCTTGCCCTTTTGATGTTCACGGTAGTGGCGGGTCACAGTGCCGTGCGCCGCCTCGGCCTCGACGATCTTGCCATCGGGCGTCATCAGGACCGAGGTCATCAGCCCGAGCGAACCAAAGCCCTGCGCCACGGTGTCCGACTGCACATCGCCGTCATAGTTCTTGCAAGCCCAGACATAGCCGCCCGACCATTTCATCGCCGAGGCCACCATATCGTCGATCAAGCGGTGTTCGTAGGTAATGCCTTTGGCCTTGAATGCCTCGGCGAATTCCTCGTCATAGATCTTCTGAAACAGGTCCTTGAAGCGGCCGTCATAGGCTTTGAGGATGGTGTTCTTGGTGGAAAGGTACACCGGCCAGCCCTTGAGCAAGCCGTAGTTCATCGAGGAACGGGCAAAGTCGATGATGCTG
>JANXPK010000005.1 GCA_025357355.1 Rhodobacterales bacterium | reverse complement strand
GCCGATCCTGGCGCCGTTCATGATGGTGGCGCCCATGCCGATCAGGCTGCCCTCACCGATGGTGCAGCCGTGCAGGATGGCGGCGTGGCCAATGGTGCAATTGGGGCCGATCCGCAACGGAAAGCCCTTGTCGGTGTGCAGAACCGCGTTGTCCTGCACGTTGGAGCCCGAGCCGACCCAGATCATCTCGGTATCGCCACGCAGAACCGCGCCGAACCAGACGTTCGCCGCATCCTCGAGCACCACCTTGCCGATAACTGCGGCTGTGGGAGCGATCCAGACGCCCGCGCCGACTTCGGGGGCAATGCCTTCGAGAGCATATTTCATCGAGACCCAAACTCCCTGTTCAAACCGCGGACGAAGTCAGCCAGGTCAGGCTGCCGGTCCCGGCGCATCCGTTCTGCCTGAAGAATGGTAACCAAATCGTTGAAAGCGACGTCAAGATCGGCGTTGACGATGACATAGTCATATTCCGCCCAATGGCTGATCTCGTCACGGCTTTTTTCCATCCGCCCGGCGATCACCGCGTCGCTGTCCTGGCCCCGGGCGCGCAGGCGGCGGTCAAGCTCGGCAATCGACGGCGGCAGCACGAACACCGACACCACATCGCGCCCTAGGGCAGAGTTGCGGATCTGCTGGCCGCCCTGCCAATCGATGTCGAACACGGTGTCGCGACCTGCTGCCATCGCCGCCTCGACCGGGGCTTTGGGGCTGCCGTACAGGTTGCCGAACACCTCGGCATGTTCCAGCATCTCACCGGTTGCGACCATGGTTTCAAAGGCGTCACGGCTACGGAAATAATATTCGCGCCCGTCCAGTTCGCCCGGACGCGCGGCGCGCGTGGTGGCAGAGATCGAAAAGCGGATGGTCTTGTCCCAGTCCATCAGGCGACGGCTGAGGGTGGTTTTGCCGGCGCCCGAGGGCGACGAAAGAATGAGCAGAAGGCCGCGCCGGTGTATGGTCATTCCACGTTCTGAACCTGTTCGCGCATCTGATCGATGGTGGTTTTGAGGTCAAGTCCGACCCGGGTCAGCGCCATCGACTGGGCCTTGGAGCACAGAGTGTTGGCCTCGCGCATGAATTCCTGCATCAGAAAGTCGAATTTACGCCCGACCTGGCCCGCATCGGCCAGAAGGGCGCGGGCGGCGGCGATGTGGGCGGTCAGACGGTCAAGCTCTTCGGTCACGTCGTTCTTGACGGCGATCATCGCCAGTTCCTGCGCCAGCCTTGTTTCGTCAACGCCATCTGCATTGGCGAGCACGCGGGCCAGTGCCTCGCGAAGGGTGGTGGCAGAGGCGTCGCGGCGTGCCGTAGCCTCGATAGTGGCTTGGGTGGCAAGGCTGGCGACCAGGTCAAGCTGGGCGGCGATTACGGTGTTGAGGGCAGCGCCTTCGGCAGCACGCATGGCTTGAAACGCGGCGAGAAGGGCCGGCAGATCGGCGAGGATGGCGGCCCGCACTGGCGCCGCGTCGATGTCGGAGGCCGAGGCGTCAAGGACGCCACGCACCGCCAGCACGTCTGCCGCCGAGGCCTGACGCAAGGTCACGCCCTGCGACATCGCCGAATCCTCGACCGTCGCCAACGCGAGCAGCACCGCATTCAGCGCCTCGGGGTTGACCCGCAGGCCTTCAACCCCCTCGGACAAGCCATCGCGCGAGACCTTGAGGGTCAGCGACACATTGCCCCTCTGCAGCGCCCGGCCCAGTTCAGTGCGCA
>JANXPK010000004.1 GCA_025357355.1 Rhodobacterales bacterium | reverse complement strand
GTGTTCGGAGTGGTCCGGCGGGCGCGAGGGATCATCGTGGAGCCCTACATCCGGCGCGAGGAAGAAGCCAAGGTTATCCGCGAAAGCCGCTGGCATCTGGCGGGGTATGCGGGCATCGCCGTGGTGTCGGTGGTGTTTCATTCCTGGGCGGCGCTGACCTTCTGGCTGATCCCGATGGTGCTGACCAAACCGGTGCATCAGTTGCAGAACACCATCGAGCATCTGGGGCTCAGCCATGAGGATGACATTCTGGAAAATACCCGCTCGACCCGGACCAATGCGTTCTTCCGCTGGCTGTGCTGGCAGATGCCCTACCACACCGCGCATCACACCTTTCCGGCGGTGCCGTTCTGGAAGCTGAAGGGTCTGAACGCCAAGATCGAAAGCACGGCTGGGCAGGTGCACCGGATGGGCTGGATCGAGTTTCAGGTCGAGGTCATCAGGAAGCTGCGGGCCAAGGACGAAAGCCAGTATCCGATGAACGAGGTTTGGGTCGTGCCGATGGCGGGCGGGCGGACACGACGGGTGGCGGCGGAATGAGGCGGATCAGGTTCTATACCTCGCTGTGGGCGATGCAGCCGCATGATCAGACCGGCGTGAAGCTGCCCTTCGATCAGGTCTGCGACATGGTGGCGGGGGCGGGCTATCATGGCATGGCGATTGACCTTGGCGCGTCCGACGTGGCGGTGGCCCATGCGGTGCGGCCGCATATGCAGCGGGTGGGGCTGACGCCGCTGATCGTGGCGTTCCCCAAGACCATCGAAAGTCTGGACGAGACGCTGCGGATGGCCCGCGACTTTGGTGCGCCCTTTGTCGATGTGATCGGGCAGGTGATGCCGATTGCGCTGGACGATATGGTGCCGGTGATCGAGACTTGGATGGCGATGGCCGACCGCATCGGCGTGCCGGTGCAGTTCGAAACCCATCGCAACTGCATCACCAACGACCTGTACGTGACCTTGCAGCTGTTGGACCGCGTTCCGGGCATGCGGATTTGCGCCGATCTGTCGCATTACGTGGTGGACCGCGAGTTCTGGTTTCCCTTGTCCGGGCGTGATCTGGGGTTGATCAGCCGTATCCTGCAGCGGTCGGACAGTTTTCAGGGCCGGGTGGCCAGCCGCCAGCAGATCCAGTTGCAACTGGCCTTCGCCCAACATCAGAAATGGGTGAACCTGTTCAAGGGTTGGTGGCGCGAGGGGCTGGCGTCCTGGCGGGCGCGGAATGTTTCGGGCGACTGCATCTTTGTCTGCGAATTGGGCCCACCGGAATATGCGATGACCGGGCCCGACGGGCGCGAGATGTCGAACCGCTGGGAAGAGGCCTTGCTGATCAAATCCTGGGTACAGGCGATCTGGGATGATTTGGGCGGGGATGGTTGAGATCAGATAAGCGCTTTGGCCAACCCCTCCAGCACCTGATCGACATTGGCGCGGCTGAAGATCAGCGGCGGGCGGATTTTCAGGGTATGGCCTTGCGGGCCGGTGGCCGAGATCAGGATGCGGTTCTCGCGCAGGTGGTTGACGACACGGGCGGCGCGGGCGGCGTCGGGCGCGCCATCGCTGACGATGTCCAGACCAAGAAACAGACCCGCCGCGCGCAATGCGCCAAGGCTGACGCGGGATTTGGCCAGCGACC
>JANXPK010000845.1 GCA_025357355.1 Rhodobacterales bacterium | reverse complement strand
GAATTGCTTTTCGGTCAGGTCGCCGTAATAGCCCTTGAGTTTCTGCTTGGCGCGCAGTTGGGTGCCGAAGTCGGAAAGCTTGTTCTTGCGGCGCTGGCCGTGCTGGCCGGGGCCGTATTCGCGCTTGTTCACCGGGCTTTTCGGACGGCCCCAGATGTTTTCGCCCATGCGGCGGTCGATCTTGTACTTGGCAGACGTGCGTTTGGTCACGGCTGATCTCCTTCTTTTTGTTCACTTTTCCAAGAAAAGGAAAAGCAGGAAGGGCGTTGTCCTCTGGCTTTTCAGCCCGACAGGCTTCCCCTTGCGGGGCCCACCAACACCAATGAAAAGCCCCGGAGCAAGTCCGGGACTGGGGCGGCTTATACAGGGCAAACTTGCGGTGTCAATGTCTGGTGATGCAAGACAAACCAGCCCGGTTAACGACGGATGAACGACCTACAAACCACCTACATTGCACCGACAATCCCTCTACAGGTTTTCCAAGGTTCGCGCCGGGGTCAGACGACGATGTCATGCCGCAGGATTGCCGCCTCGGAGGCGGAAAGGTTGCGGCGGGCATAGTCGCCATAGGCATGGGGATTGTCGGCAAGCGCCGGGAAGATGTCCAGAAGCCCCTCGCGCTGCGCCACGTCGATGCTGTCCAGAGCGGCGTTGGCGGGGTGGAAGCTTTCGGTTTCCAGCCCGTTGGCCCAGATCACATTGTGCTGGCCCAGAAGCACATGCACATAGGTCACCTCGCGCAGACCATATTCGACGGTGATCGAATGATCGTTGATCAGGTTCTCGGCGGCGACCAGCACTTCTTCGGTATTGAACAGCGCACGGGCGGCGGCACCCTTGACCAGCATGCGGTGCTGCGGGCTGACCAGAAGGTCAAGATCGGGGCGGTCAAGACCCAAGGCGTCGCGACGAAACCGGATGGGGCGCAGATGCGGCATGGCGTGAAGCCGGGCGCCAGACATGCGGCGATGCCCGGTCCACAGCAGCTCTTGCGCGCCGTTGTCGCGGGTCAGGACCCTGTCGCCCTGTCGCAGGGTCTGGATCAGGCGCGGGCCGTCCGGCGTGTCAAGAAAGGTGCCTGGGGTGAAGCAGATCACCCCGCCCGCAACGCGCGCCCCGGCCCCGGTTTGCGTTCGGTCAATGGCGGTGCGCACCACCCACAGGTCCTGATCGGCAGGCGGCATCTCACCCACCAGCATCACCAGAAGCGCACCGGTATCGGGCACATTCATCAGTGTGACGGGGTAGGTTTGCCGCCCATCGGTGACGATGAAGGATTGGTCCGGCAGGTCCGGTTCCTGATCTTCGTCGCGGGTGCCTTTTGGGGCGCCGACGGCACTGCCGATCAAACGTCTGACCATGCGCGCCGCACGTTTGCGCATGTCGCTCGCCCCCTCGGCCTCAGTCAGAATCAAGACCCCCTGCGGACCATCGACCCGCACGGGCACCCCCGTCCAGCGCCACGAGGCCCCGACGGTCAGAATATCCAAAGGCGCGGCCTTGAGGCCGTCTGTTTCTGTCTGTGACCAGGATATGACGAACGTGCCCTGAGAGCCCGTTTTCATGCCTGTTTTCGCCTGCTCGTTTTGTTCTTCTTATGGGCAAACGTTAACAACATGAATGCCGCATGCCTATAGCAAATCCGCAACAGCCCAGCTGTATTAACCAGTTACAGGCGTTTGTTGATGTGAATTTGCCACGATGTCGGCGGCTGGCGGGCAGGTTGAGAGAGCGGAGACGCGGGATCAGACTTGATGAGG
Organism: Rhodobacterales bacterium; assembly: GCA_025357355.1. GTDB lineage: Bacteria > Pseudomonadota > Alphaproteobacteria > Rhodobacterales > Rhodobacteraceae > Stagnihabitans. Next base: position 1,469 of record JANXPK010000845.1, on the reverse strand, counting down.
ACCGTTCGGGGTGCCCGTTTGGTCAGCGGCCCGCCCTCGCACCCGCACCAGAGGACCGTCTGATGAAGGCTCCGGGGGAGCCTTCATCGGTCCGATTGCTGCGGCGCGCCAGCGCAAGGAAAGGGGGACCGGGCCGGGTGCCGAGGTGAGGAAGGGGACGCGCGCGACCGCGGGTGGGAGCGGAACGCGCCCGCCCGGGGGCGGTCGTGCGCGTCCCCGACAGGCTTTGGCCTGTCGGGGAAGGAAAGAAGGAAGAAAACAAATGTCGGTTCAGATCATGCGTCTTGAACCTGTGATCTTTCGATCAAGTCTGAAGCGGCCCTTGTCAGGTCAGAACCGCAAATTGATGTTGAGCGAGCCCACCACTTGCCCCGCCGGCTGGCTGTTGAATTCAGGGCCGAGATAGGTGAGCCCGTAGAACACCGACGAGGTCTGGCCCTGCCAGGCCACCCCGGCGCGCAGGCGGGTGCGGCTGTCGCTGGCCACGGCGGCGCCGCCGGACGGCAACAGGTCAGAGTTGAACACATGGGCCACGTCACCGCCCAAAGTGAAGCTCATCGCCGGGACCGTATCGCCTTCGATGGCGCGGTAGCGCTGTCCGGTGGTGTCGTCGCGCAGCATCAGCCCGCCCTTGCCAAAGCTGCCGATGGTGATATCGCCGCCGGCGCGGACATAGGTTTCGATGCCAGCTTCGGCCGCGACAAAGGGCCGGACAGAAATCTGGTCGGACAGGGCAAAGTTGCGGCCAAGCTCGGCCGAGACGGTGGGACGCAGGGCGTTGGGGAGCTGGTTGCTGAGATCGGGCAATTCGCCACCAACGGCGCTGTGCACCCAGTGCTGGAACCGGCCGACCCCGGTCGCCGGGCCGACGGCCACCAGATCGGCGCCAAGGCTGGTCTCGATCCCGCGCAGGTCCATGTAGGTGTGCACGCCGAGGGACAAAAGACCTGCATAGCGGCGGTCGTTGGCGGCGGGCTTGTCAATCTCGTCAGGCGATACGATGGCGCCGGAAAAGCGGTATTCCAGCAGGGAGCCGAATTGTTCGGGCAGGCTGCCACCCCAGGACGGGCCGTTCAGCACCGAAACCGTGTAGGAGCCGGATTTCCAGCGGTCGTGGCCATCGCCGATGGCGTCGTTGTCAAACAGGCGGCCAAAGCCCAGAAGCTGACGGTCCTGCGCCATGGCGGAAAGGGGCAGGCAGACGAGGACAAGTGCGGTAAGGGTACGACGAATCATGCTTTTCAGTCCAACACCGCCCCAACCAAGGTCAATGATAGGGGCATCTTGTCGCAAAGGCCAGACACAAGCTGGTTTTGGCCGACAACCGTGGCTTGCAGGCAAGGGTCTACTCCTGACCAAGCGGCGCGTGCGGGATATAGGGCGCCTCAAGCCCAGCCAGCTGTTCCGCCGTCAGGCTGAGGGCAAGGCCGTCCACGGCATCGGCAAGCTGGCTGGCCTTGGTGATGCCG
>JANXPK010000831.1 GCA_025357355.1 Rhodobacterales bacterium | reverse complement strand
CGGGTGCCGTGGTCGCGAAGGGGAGGCGCCTGCCTGGGGTGGGCGGAGAAGGCGCCTCCCCGACAGGCTTTGGCCTGTCGGGGAAGAGTAGAAAGACAGCGGTAGCAAGTTCAGACTTTGTACCGCAGCAAAAGCAGCATCGCCGCCACTATCGTGCCGCGCCCGCGATTCGCAGGTTCATAGTTAACGCAAGGCTGAGACTGAAAACCTCGCATCCCGTGTAGATGCCTTGTAGGCGGAATGTAGAGGATTTGTAGGTCGTTCACTTTCCGTTAACCTGGCCAATTAACAATGCGAACTCAAGGGCCTGGCAGAAGATCACCCCGCCCCGGCCAGCATCGCCTTGGCCAGTTTCGGCAATTGCGCCCGTTTGAGCAGCGCCTTCAGCGACAGTCCCTGCCCCGCCATCCGTTCGGCAACGGCATGCACCCCGAGCACCACATCCGCCACCACTTCAGGATGATGCGACCACAATTCCCACAAAAGCCCGTCGGGATCGCGCCGCACAATACCTTCCTCGGCCAGCAGGTTACGAGGGAAATCCTTGGCATTGAAAGTCACTATACCGTCGGCATGGGAAGCAATCGCCACGGCCAGCACGTGTACATCATTGGCATCAGGCAAGAAAAGCCGCGCCTCGATGTCTGGCCTGTCGCGCACCACCGCGCGGGGAAAGGCAGCCTTCAAAATCAGCGACTTACCCTCAGCCTCCGCTTGCGCGACCGGACCAAGCTTGGCCGTCGCAAGCACCCATTCCCGCAGAATGCGCTCAGACCACACCGGCTCATACAGGCCCTTGGCCGCGACGCCCGCCAGAATTTCACGCAGGACAGTGGGGAACAGAACGCAGGCATCCAGAACCGCCCGCATCAGCCATCCAGCCGGAAGAACAGCGCCTTGAGATAGGCACTTTCCGCCAGTTGCAACAGCATCGGATGATCAGGCCCGGCAAACCCGGTGTGCAACAACTGCGCCCGCCGCCCCCCCCGCCCGATGCCGCGCGCGCATGCGTTGCGAAAGGCTTGCAAATCAGCGGCATGGCTGCACGAGCACAGCACCAGATAGCCACCCGGCGCGACCAAAGGCGCCGCCAGCCGTGCCAGCCTCTCATAAGCCCGCAGCCCCGCCTCCAGCGCGGGCTTGGCCGGGGCAAAGGCGGGCGGGTCGCAGATCACCAGGTCGTAATTAGCACCTTCGGCCCCCAATGCCTCCATCACGTCAAACCCATCCCCCTTGCGCGTGCTGAAACGCGCGCCAAAACCCGAGGCCACAGCCCCCTGTTCGGCCAGGTCGAGCGCCGCGGTCGAGGCATCGACGGCCAAAGCCGACACCGCCCCGCCCGCCAGGGCCGCCAAGGCAAAGCCGCCGAAGAGAAAATGTCCAACACCCGCGCACCTTTAGACAGGCCGGCCGCGAAGGCGTGATTGGGGCGCTGATCGAAGAACAGCCCAGTTTTTTGGCCACCCACCAGATCTGCCAGATAGGTGGCTCCGTTCATCGTCACCGGGACCGGCGCCTCCACAGTGCCTTGCAATACAACCGTTTCCTCGGTCAACCCTTCCAGCCCACGCGCCCGACCGCTGCCATTCTTGACCACCCGCGCCACGCCTGTCACCGCCTCTAGGGCCGCCACCAGAACGTCCTGATGCGCCTCGGCCCAGGCGGCGTTGGGTTGCAGGACCGCGACATCGCCAAATCGGTCGATCACCACGCCGGGCAAACCATCGGCTTCGGCATGAACCAGCCGGTAAAACGGGGTCGCATACAGTAGCTCGCGCAACGTTAAGGCTGTACGCAACCGTCCGGTGAACCACGCTTGATCAATCTGCGCTGCCGGATCGCGGTCGAGCATCCGGGCGATGATCCTTGATTTGACATTGACCGTGACCAAACCCAACGGGCGTCGGTCCGCATCTTCCAGCACGGCAAGTGCGCCTGGGGCCAGACCCTGGGTACGCCGATCGGTGACCAGTTCATCGGCATAAACCCATGGAAATCCGTGCCGGATCGCCCGCGCCTCAGCTTTGGGTTTCAAGCGGACGACGGGTCGGCCATAGGTGTTTGCGCCACCTTCGGCAGCTGCTTCGTCATCTGGGAATGCGCTAAGAGAGGCCATACGCCCCCTTACTGCGTTCGCATCCGGCTGGAAAGGCCCTCGTTGGGCAGCGATCACTTTGCCGGGTGCAGCGGACCATTCCAGTCATCGACAGTCAGGGCCTCTGGCGAAAACGCGTTGCGACTCACGGTCATGTCCGGTGCCGGGGCCTGACCCGCGGGCACCAGATGCTGGGACAGTTCCAGCTTGATCACTTCCGCGATCCGCCCTTCGATCACGACGCGCTGGGTGATCCCGGCGGCCTCTTCTGCCACCGCGCGCTGGCCACCAGAGCCGTGGACATCTGCTGCAATGGCGCGTGGCCCGTCGATGACTTCGCCGGTCTTGGCATCAAGCACGGTCAGGTTGAAGTGGGTCGTGTGCATGCCGCCAAATGTGTAACGCGTTTTGGGTGTCAGCGCGTGGAAGCGGGTCAACGTGACATCAATGACCACGGCTCGGCCCTTTTTCATCCCTGCGGTTCCTGCAGCCAGCCCTTCTTGCAGGATCGAGGCAACCTGAGCATATCGGTCGCCGGACGGATCACCATGCCAGACGATGTCGGCGATGGGGAAGAACACGTTCGCCTCGGAAACACGCAGAGTACGCGGCACGTCGACATTGATCTTGGTCACGTCATACGCAGTTTGCACCAGCACCATCTTGCCCGATTCCACGGCCTGCGTCGCCCCTGCATCGATCGGTCCGGCGAGGGCATCGGCATCGCCGATCAAGCTGCGGCTTGGCATCTGGCCAGTGGAGCATGCGCTCAGGGCGAGTACGGTCAGAACCGCGACCGCGAATTTGATTTTCGGCATAGGGACGTCCTCCGGGGATTTCCGCCTGTTGTCTTTGTTGCAGGATGCAGGTGGAATGTGGCTAAAATGCGATAGATTCGGGATATGTCCGGGCGCATTGGTGCAAAAGTCGCAACAATTGGCGGGTAGATCGGGACACGGTTGACAATTCTGCTGGGAATATACGGGCCTTTTCGCACAATCAGCCCTATGTTGAGAATGTCCCTTGCGACATGATAGCGTATTGGTAGCGCTAACAGCTTGTGCTAAAGCCGCTCTTGACTTGACGAAGGAGCCACCATGACTTTGCATCCAGCCTTGGTCGCCGTGACCGATCGCATCCGCGAACACTCACATTCCAGCCGCAGTCTTTATCTGGATCGCATCGCCAAGGCAGCTGGATCCGGGCCGGCGCGGACCCATATTTCCTGCGGCAACCAGGCTCATGCCTATGCGGCCATGACCGAAGACAAGGCAGCCTTGGTCGCTGTCCGCCAACCCAATATCGGCGTCGTCACCGCCTATAATGACATGCTGTCAGCGCATCAGCCTTATGAACACTACCCCGAACTGATCCGGGCTGCGGCCCGCAAGGTCGGTGCAACCGCGCAGGTGGCAGGCGGCGTGCCTGCCATGTGTGATGGGGTGACGCAGGGCCAGTCCGGTATGGAGATGTCGCTGTTTTCGCGCGATGTCATCGCCTTGGCGGCGGGCGTCGCGTTATCGCACAACGTCTTCGACGCCGCCCTCTTTCTTGGTGTCTGCGACAAGATCGTGCCGGGTCTAGTCATTGCCGCTGCGACTTTTGGCCACGTTCCTGCGGTCTTCGTTCCGGCGGGGCCCATGACCTCTGGCATCGCCAATGACGAAAAGTCGCGTATCCGCAACGCTTTTGCCAACGGCACCGCCAGCCGGGAAGAGCTGATGCAGGCCGAGATGGCGGCCTATCATGGCATCGGCACCTGTACCTTCTATGGCACGGCCAACACCAATCAGATGCTGATGGAGTTCATGGGTCTGCATCTGCCGGGATCGTCGTTCGTCAATCCCGGCACTCCCCTGCGCGACGCCCTGACCGTCGCCGCGGTCGAGCGTGCGGCTGCAATCACTGCCTTGGGGCAGGACTATCGCCCGGCCGCAGAAATTCTGGACGAACGCGCCTATGTCAACGGTATTGTCGGTTTGATGGCAACGGGAGGATCAACCAATCTGGTACTGCATCTTCCAGCTATGGCCCGCGCCTCGGGTGTGATGCTGGAGTTGCGCGATTTTGAGGACATTAGCCAGATCGTGCCCCTGATGGCCAAGGTTTATCCCAATGGACTGGCCGATGTGAACCACTTCCATGCTGCGGGGGGCATCGGGTTTCTGATGGCGCAACTGATGGATGCCGGGCTTTTGCACGCCGACGCCACCACCATCCTTGGCTATGGCCTAGCCGCTTATCGGTGCGAGCCGAAGCTGGCGGGGGGCACCTTGCACTGGGAAAAGGGTGCGAACTCCAGCCTGAACGACAAGATCCTGCGACCGGCCGCTGACCCTTTTGCCGCGACTGGCGGCTTGAAGCAGTTGTCCGGCAATCTTGGGACTGGCGTGATCAAGGTATCGGCAGTGGCGCCCGAGCGTCACATCATCGAAGCGCCCTGCCGGATATTCCATGATCAGAACGCCGTTAAAGCCGCCTTCAAGAACAATGAAATCACCACCGATACCGTGGTTGTCGTCCGATTTCAGGGCCCGCAGGCTAATGGGATGCCGGAATTGCACTCTCTGACCCCAACTCTGTCGGTCTTGCAGGACCGCGGGTTGAAGATCGCCCTTGTCACCGATGGGCGGATGTCGGGCGCCTCGGGCAAGGTGCCCGCCGCCATTCATGTCTCGCCCGAAGCTGCCAGCGGCGGCCCACTGGCCCGCCTGCGTGACGGCGACGTGGTCCGGCTGGAC
>JANXPK010000823.1 GCA_025357355.1 Rhodobacterales bacterium | reverse complement strand
GCGCACGATCTCCCAATCCTCGACCAACCGCGAAACCAGTGGCGACGCTTATCGCCGCCTGCGTGAGGCGTTCGAGCGGCTGGCGGGGACGCGGATCACCACCAATCTGGTGGCGGGCGAGCATGAGGTGACGCGCGGCTTCGGGCTGATCGAGGATTGGGAGATCGTGCGCAAGACAAGGGGCGGCCGGATGGTGCAGGTGAAGGTGACGCTCAGCGAGTGGCTTTACTCGGCCATTCTGGCCAAATCGGTGCTGACGCTGAACCGGGGATACTTTCAGTTGCGTCGTCCGCTGGAGCGCAGGCTTTATGAGCTGGCGCGCAAGCATTGCGGCCGGCAACCGGAATGGCGGGTCTCGCTGGAGGTGTTGCAGAAGAAGGCGGGTTCCGGCAGCCCGCGCCGGGTGTTCCGGGCGATGCTGCGCGAGGTGATCGCGGCCGGCAATATCCCCGACTACACCCTGGCTCTGGATGCGGGTGATCTTTTATGGGTGACGCCACAGGCGGTGGTGGTGGAGCCGGGCTTGGGGGCCGGTCCGGGACCGCTGTCCGAGACGACGCTGGAGACAGCCCGTACCCACGCCCCCGGCTGGGACATCCATGCCCTTGAGGCCGAATGGCGCGGGGTCTGGCAGCGCTCGGGGCGGCCGCGTCTGGTGGCGCCCGACAAGGCCTTTCTGGGCTGGCTGAACAAGCGGCTGGGGGTGTGACGGCGGCGGACCTTGCCAAGCGGGCCGCCGGTTCCGGGGATGTCGCAGCTGTGGTCCGAACCTCGGACCACGTATTTTATCGAGATATATCGGATAGATAGGTTTTTTTGTTAACCGGAAATAAAGGTTTGCCAAGGGCGTGCAAAGGCGGCAGCCCCGCCGTTTCGACCCCGCCGTTTCGACCCCACCGTTTCGACCTGGGGGAGGCCGTCAGAGTTTCGCGGTCCAGACCCGGTAGCGGCCCTGGCCGGTGATCTCGCGGATCAGCCCGCGCGCGGCCAGCCGGTCAAGGTTGCGCTGCACGGCGGCGCGACTGGCCCCGGTCTGTGCTGCGGCCATCGGGCCCGAGACCATCGGCCAGTCCGCCAGAAGCGCCACCAGCATGGCCGGGGTGCGCCCGGTCTGGTCGATCAGATCATGCTCTGCGGCGGCGCGCCAGGCGGCAAGCCGGTCCAATAGCGCCATGGCCGCCAGACAGGAATTTTCGGCGCCGCCGATCCAGGCGGCAAGCCTTGCCTTGGCCGGGCCCGCGGCCTGCAGACCTGCGAGCCCGGACAGCGCCAGCGGCATGAAGCTCGCCCCTGCCCGGTGGCCCCCCGTCCGGTGGCC
>JANXPK010000800.1 GCA_025357355.1 Rhodobacterales bacterium | reverse complement strand
CTTGGTTGGCAAGGATATGGGGGATTGGGCGCGGGCAAGCAAGCCCGGGCTCGCCTAGGAAGGGCCAAGCAGGATTTGTCTTGCCGGAAATATCAGTTTGGCTTGTGAGCTGAACGACTACTTTCGCCATCTATGCCAGAGGACCGTCTGATGGAGGCTCCGGGGGAGCCTTCATCGGTCCAATTGCCGCCGCGCGCCAGCGCAAGGCAAGGGGGATTGGGTCGGGCGTCATGGTGAGGAAGGGGAAGGAAAAAATCAAGCAAGTGCCGGTTCAGAACGCGCTCCTCGAGAGGACCGTGTTTCCATGAGGACCGCTTGATCTACAAGGCCGCCCTCGCCACCCGCACCAGAGGACCGGCTGATGAAGGCTCCGGGGGAGCCTTCATCGGTCCGATTGCCGCGGCGCGGCAGCGCAAGGCAAGGGGGATTGGGCTGGGTGCGATAGTGAGGAAGGGGAGGCGCCTGCCTGGGGTGGGCGCTGAAGGCGCCTGCCCAGGGGCAGGCAGGCGCCTCCCCGATGGGCTTTGGCCTATCGGGGAAGTGAAGGAAGGAAGGCAGTAGATGCAAGTTCAGGGTTCGTCCCTTTGACAGAGCAGTGAACCCTTGAAGAGACATCGTACTCTAGCTACGCCAGCGGAGCCAGAGGACCGTCTGATGCCGGCTACGGTGTAGCGCTCATCGGTCCGGTTGCCGAGAGCCGCAAGGCGACGGCAACGGGGATCGGCTCGGGCGCGTCCCCGACAGGCTTTGGCCCGTCGGGAAAGAGAAGGAGACGAGCAGGTGCAGGATGCGACTTGTCTTGGGGACAAGTGACCCGATTGTGTCCACTCCTTCGCCCGCTTCGACCGCTGTACGCGGGTCACCCCGCCCCTATTCCGCCGCGTCCTTGGCCAGCCGGTCGGCCTTGCGGCGGACCAGAACGGTGCGCAGGTCGTGCATGGCGAGGAGGAGGTCGTCGGTGACCTGATCAAGCTGGTCATCGCTGGCCTTGGTCTGCACCCACTGCGTCGTCATGTTCAGGTAGTCGACGGCGCGGTGGATGTCGTCGATGTCGCGGGTGGCCAGCAGCGCCGTGCGTTTGGCGATCCAGTCGCGGATCATCGTGAGGTCGGCGGGCGTCAGGACCGTCTCGCCATGCGGTTTGATGTTGCCGTTCTTGACGTTGACGGTTGCCAGTTCCACCATGTCGATGCGGCGCTGGCGGTTCTCGGTGTCGATGCGGAACACCACAGCGCCATTCTCGCGGATGCGGAAATAGTAGTCTGGCAGATCGCCCGCCATGGGGTCCCTTTCAGGTGAGGCTGGCGCAGAAGCGCTGGATGCGACTGCACGCCTCGGTCAGAACGGCTTCGGAGGTAGCGTAGCTGACGCGGAAGTTTGGCGAAAGGCCGAAGGCAGCGCCAAAGACCACGGCGACGCCGGTTTCTTCAAGCAGGGCGGTGGCAAAGACCTCATCATCGGTGATTTTCGTGCCTGCGGGCGTCGTCAGGCCGATGCAGCCCGAGATGTCGGGATAGACGTAGAAGGCGCCTTCGGGGCGCGGGCAGGTGATGCCGCGGGTCTGGTTCAGCATGGACACCACAAGATCGCGGCGGCTTTGGAACAGTTTGCGGTTGGGAGCGAGGAAGTCTTGCGGGCCGGTCAGGGCCTCAAGTGCGGCGTATTGGCTGATCGAGGAGGGGTTGGAGGTGGATTGGCTTTGGATCGTGCCCATCGCCTTGATCAGAGGGGCGGGGCCGCCAGCATAGCCGATGCGCCAGCCGGTCATGGCGTAGGATTTGGAGACGCCGTTGCAGGTGAGGGTACGGTCGTAAAGTTTCGGCTCGATTTGCGCCGGGGTGGTAAAGACGAAATCGTCGAACACAAGGTGTTCGTACATGTCGTCGGACATGATCCAGACTTGCGGATGCTTCAGGAGCACGTCGCACAGCGCGCGGAGTTCGGCGCGTGTATAACCTGCGCCGGTGGGGTTGGAGGGCGAGTTGAAGATGAACCACTTGGTTTTGGGGGTGATTGCGGCTTCGAGCTGTGCCGGAGTCAGTTTGAACTCGGTCGCGATGGTGGCCACGACCGGAACCGGAGTGCCACCGGCCAAGAGGACCATGTCGGGGTAGGAGACCCAATAGGGCGCCGGGATGATGACCTCATCGCCTGGATTACAGGTCGCCATCAGGGCGTTGTAGAGGATCTGCTTGCCGCCGGTGCCGACGCTGATCTGGTTCGGGGCATAGGTCAGGCCATTCTCGGCCAGGAACTTGGCGCAGATGGCCTTTTTCAGTTCCGGGATGCCATCGACGGCGGTGTATTTGGTCTTACCGGCCTGAATGGCCCGGATGGCGGCGTCCTTGATGTTCTGCGGCGTGTCGAAATCGGGCTCGCCCGCGCCAAGGCCGATGACGTCGCGGCCCTGGGCTTTCAGCTCGGCCGCCTTGGTGGTGACGGCGATGGTGGGCGAGGGTTTCACGCGGGCAAGGGTGTCGGAGAGGAAGGGCATATCGGCCTCGAGGATTGGGGTGGGCTGGTGAATGGCTGCGCGGTGTCTTAGGCTTTTGGAGGGTGAGGTTCAAGCGAGGCTGCGATGGAGACGCGATTGAAACGGCTGCGGATGCGGTCCTGGCGGCGCGGCACCAAGGAGATGGACCTGGTGCTGGGCCCCTATGCCGATGCGCGGCTGGCTGGCATGGGTGAGGCGGCGTTGACAGATTACGAACGGCTGCTGGAGGAGAATGATCAGGAGCTGATCACCTGGGTGATCGGAACGGGTGAGCCGCCGGGTTGGGCGGCGGGGCTGATGCGCGACATCACCGAATTCGCGATATCGCGACGGAACCCTGAAAAAATATGACGAAACTGAGGCGAGTTTACGTTATGTTTGCGATTTGTGCTCAGTCTGTCCGCAATGAGCCCTGAAACGGAACGCGGAGACTTCGCATGACCATGCACGCCCCCCTACTCGACGGCACGCAGAAAGCCCTGCTGGCCAGCTATCTGGACAACCTTTCGATGCT
>JANXPK010000796.1 GCA_025357355.1 Rhodobacterales bacterium | reverse complement strand
GTGGGCAAGCCGGTCAGCCTGCCCGATTGGGCGGTGGTCGAGATCGAGCGGCGGCTGAATGTGGCGCTGGACAGCGCTTTGCCCCATGCGGCGGTTTCGGTGGGCGGGATCGATGTCACCGTCGGCGATGACTGGGTGCCGCATCTGGTGCTGGAGGATGTCCGGCTGTTGCAGCCCGGTGGCCTGACGCTGTTGACCCTGCCCGAGGCGCATCTGTCGCTGGACCCCGAGGGGCTCTTGCATGGGGTGGTGCGGGCCAAGTCGGTGCGGATCGTGGGCGCGCGGATGGCGGTGCGGCGTGACCGGGACGGGCATTTCGATCTGGCGCTGGGCGATGCGGCGCTGGGTCCGGGGCCGAAGATCGACAGTCTTGCCGCGCTCTTTGCCGCAGCCGACCGGGCCTTTGCCGTGCCCGCCCTGTCGCATCTGGCTTCGATTGATCTGGAGGCGCTGTCGCTGACCCTGACCGATCTGCGCGAGGGCAAGACCTGGGAGGTGGGCGACGGGCGGCTGAGCATCGAGAACCGGCCGGATTCGCTGGCGGCCGAACTGGGCATGTCGCTGGTGGCGGGAGGGGCAGCGCCGTCGCGGGCGGTGCTGACAGTGGTTGCGGCCAAAGGCGCAGGCTCGGCCCGCATCACAGCACAGGTCGATCAGGTTGCGGCGCGCGATCTGGCCTCGCAAACGGCGCTGCTGGGCTGGCTGGGTGTGCTCGACGCGCCGATCTCTGGCCAGATCGCCGCCACCATCGACGTGCATGGCATTCAGGCGCTGAGCGGGCGGTTGGACATTGGGGCGGGCGCCCTGCAGCCCAACGACACCACGACGCCCATCGCCTTTGATCAGGCGAGCCTCGGGCTTGGCTATGATCCGGCGGCGGGGCGGATTGTGCTGACCGAACTGTCGGTGCAAAGCCAGTCGTTGCGGGTCAAAGCCTCGGGGCGGGCCTATATGGTGGACGCCAAGGGCCAGCCGATCACCGGCGCCCTGTCGGGGCGCAGACCAGCGGCGTTTCTGGGGCAGATAGCAATTTCCGGACTGGCGGTGGACCCGGCGGGGCTGTTCGAAAAGCCGGTGACCTTTTCAAGCGGCGCTGCGGATTTGCGGCTGCGGCTCGACCCGTTCGTGGTCGATGTCGGCCAGTTGAGCATGGTCGAGGGCAATCAGACCCTGGCGGTGACTGGGCAGGTTGCGGCGGATGCGGGCGGCTGGCGGTCGGCGCTGGACGTGTCACTGAACGAGGTGTCGCTGGACCGGCTTTTGGCGCTGTGGCCGCCGCGGCTGGTGCCCAACACGCGCAATTGGGTCGCCGACAACGTGCGCAATGCCGAATTGTCCAATGTTCATGCCGCCTTGCGGATTGCGCCCGGGACGACGCCTCGGATTGAACTGGGGTATGGTTTCAAGAATGCCGATTTGCGGTTCATGACCAAGATGCCGCCGGTGACGGGTGCCGACGGCTATTCGACGATCATCGACAAGACCTATACATTGGTCTTGTCGCGCGGCATCGTGACCCCGCCCGAAGGCGGTGTGGTCGATGTGACGGGATCGGTCTTTGCGGTGCCCGACATCACGGCGCGTCCGACCCGTGCCGACATTCACGTGCTGGCCTCCTCGCCCCTGACGGCGATGCTGTCGCTGCTGGATCAGCCACCGTTCAACTACCTGCAAAAGGCGGGCGAGCCGGTGACGCTGGGCGAAGGTACTGCCAAGGTCGATGCTCATATCAATTTGCCGCTGATCAACAAGATCGGGTTCGGCGATGTGATTTATGCGGTGCAGGGCACGGTCAGCGACTTTGTGTCGGATGTGCTGGTCAAGGGCCGACATATCACGGCACCGGTGTTGGCGGTGGCGGCGTCGCAGGACGGCATGACCATCGCGGGGCCGGGGCTGATCGGAAAGGTGCCGTTCGACGTGACCTTCGCGCAAGAGTTCGGCCCGACACCGCACCCCGCCCGCATCAATGGCACCGTGACCCTGTCGCAGCGCGCGGTCGAGGAGTTCGGGCTGGGCCTGCCAAAGACCATGGTCACCGGCGAGGGGCCGGGGCAGGTCAGCATCGTGCTGGCCAAGGACGTGCCCGGCCAGTTGACGCTGACCTCCGACCTTGCCGGCATCACGCTGGCCATTCCGGAACTGGGTTGGCGCAAGGGGCCGGCGGCTGCCGGGCAACTGGCGGCTTCGGTGACGCTGGGACCCTTGCCAGAGGTTACGGCGCTGCGGGTCAGCGGGGCCGGTCTGAATGCGACGGGCGCGGTCAGGCTGAAGGCCAGCGGCGGGCTTGACGTGGCGCGGTTTGAAAAGGTTACGCTGGGCGGTTGGCTGGATGGCGCGGTCGAGATCACCGGACGTGGCGCCGGGCGTTCGGTTGGGCTGGCGGTCACCTCGGGCAGCATCGACATCCGCAAATTCCCGGCCAGCCATGGCGATTCCGGCTCGGCCGATGACAGCCCGATCACCGTCAATCTGGGGTCGCTGAAGATCACGGATGGCATTGCGCTGACCCAATTTGGCGGCAATTTCTCGCTCAAGGGCGGCTTCAACGGCGATTTCACCGGCCTTATCAATGGCAAGACCGCGGTGACCGGGGCAGTGGGACCCAGCCCGAACGGGACGGCGGTGCGCGTCCGTTCGCAAGATGCCGGTGCCGCAATGAAATCGGCGGGCATGTTCTCGTCCGCTTATGGCGGGGCGCTGGACCTGACGCTGATCCCGCGCGCCCAGACCGGGATCTATGACGGGACCGCGATGATAAAGTCGTTGCGGGTCAAGTACGGCAATATCATGGCTGACCTGTTGAGCGCGATTTCGATCATCGGGCTGCTGGACCAACTTAACGGCGACGGCATTGTTTTCAACAACGCGCAGGCGGATTTCCTGTTGACGCCGACAGCGATCGACGTGCGCAAGGGCTCGGCTGTCGGGGCCTCGATGGGGGTGTCGATGCAGGGCATCTATCATTCGGACACCTCGAAGCTGGAAATGACCGGGGTGGTGTCGCCGGTCTATCTGCTGAACGGGATAGGCTCCATTCTGACCCGCAAGGGCGAGGGCCTGTTCGGTTTTGCCTACAAGCTTCAGGGCACTTCGGACGCGCCAAAGATCTCTGTCAACCCTTTGTCGATCCTGACGCCTGGCATGTTCCGCGACCTGTTCCGCGCCCCGGCCCCGACCTTGCCGGAGGGTGGTGGGTGAAGCTTTCGGATTTCGACTTTGATCTGCCGGAAGGGTTGATCGCCACGCGGCCCGCCCGGCCGCGCACGGCGGCGCGGTTGCTGGTGGCAGAGGGGGATCAGATCAGGGATCTGCATGTCTTTGATCTGGTAGATATTTTCAGACCAGGTGATCTTTTGGTGCTGAACAACACCAAGGTCATTCCGGCGCGGCTGATGGGAAGCCGCAGCCGGGGGGATACGGTGGCGAAGATCGAGATCACGCTGCTGGAGCCGCAGGCGAAGGGGTGGCGTGCCCTGGCCAAACCCTTGCGCAAGGTGAGGGAGGGCGAGGTGATCGGCTTTGGCGATCAGCTTTCCGCTGTGGTTGCGGCCAGGGGAGAGGCCGATCTGGTGCTGGAGTTCAACCTGACCGGTGCGGACTTTGATGCCGCATTGAATCTGACCGGGGCGATGCCGCTGCCGCCCTATATCGCTGCCAGGCGCCCGGCGGATGTGCAGGACCTTGTGGATTATCAGACGGTTTTTGCTCGCCACGCCGGGGCCGTGGCGGCGCCCACAGCCAGCCTGCATTTCGATGCCGACTTGCTGGCGGCGTTGGTGGCGAAGGGGGTGCGGTTCTGCGAGGTGACGCTGCATGTCGGGGCGGGGACGTTTCTGCCGGTGAAGGTCGAGGATGTGACGACCCACAAGATGCATGCCGAATGGGGCGAAGTCACCCCACAGGCTGCGGAGGCGATCAACGACGTGCGCGCGGCGGGAGGGCGGGTCATTCCGGTGGGCACCACGGCGCTGCGGCTGATCGAAAGTGCTGCGGTGACGGGCCGGGTTGAACCCTGGCGCGGTCCGACCGACATTTTCATCTATCCGGGCTATCGGTTTCGGGTCACCGACGCGCTGATGACCAACTTTCACCTGCCGAAGTCGACTTTGCTGATGCTGGTGTCGGCTTTGATGGGGGTCGAGCGGGTCCGGGCGATTTATGATCATGCGGTGGGGCAGGGGTATCGGTTCTTTTCCTATGGCGATGCGAGTGTGTTGATTCCAGAGGTGCGTGAATCACGCACCCTACCCATGGTGCCCCAAGGTTCCGCTGCTGCGTGAATCACGCACCCTAGCCATGGTGCCCCAAGGTTCCGCTGCTGCGTGAATCACGCACCCTAGCCTTGACGTCTTGGTGAGGGGTTCGGTCGGAAAACACACGCGGTGTTACAATGGCCCTGCTAGATTGCCCGCGAACCACGGAGGTGCCCGATGCTGAAACGATTGGTGATCCTGGCGTTACTGCTGAACCCGCTGGCGGTGATCCGTTGGA
>JANXPK010000711.1 GCA_025357355.1 Rhodobacterales bacterium | reverse complement strand
GCCCCCCGGCGGGCGCGTTCCGCTCCCACCCGCGGTCGTGCGCGTCCCCTTCGTCACCACGGCACCCAGCCCAACCCTCCTTGCCTTGCGCTGGCGCGCCGCGGCAATCGGACCGATGTAGGCTCCCCCGGAGCCTTCATCAGACGGTCCTCTCGCACGGGTGGCGCAGGCGGCTTTGCGGATCACACGGCCATCATGATGTTTCCATCAAGATAAATCGTGCTCTAGCAGCCTGCTAAAGCCGGACGTCCCAGTCCAGGGCACCAGGACCGTGCACCAAGGCGTTGATCAGGCTGGCATAATCCACCTTTGACCGGCCCTTGGTCTGGCCACCACGGCGCGGTCTGGATCTGCCAGTTGCGCTGTACGGTGGCGCTGTCCATCAAGAGCGGGCTGCCGAGGTTCTGCGGGAACCGGCTGAACGAATTGGCCCAGGATTTCGCGTCGCGGTACATGAAGAGGTTCGATGCCGCGGGAAAGGAATGGTGGCAAATGGGGCCTGAAACAGCGCCTGGCTGTGGAACTTGACCGCGGCCCTCCGACAGGGCGGTGGGCATGAACTGGGGGCGCGGAAGCGGGCAGTGATTGGGGAATGCGTGGCACAGGTCTTGGAGGTCCCCTTCGCAAGCGGCGGGCAATCTGGCCCGGCAGCGGTGCGCGCAAGGGCCGGGCCGGTTTGGGCTTGACGGCCACCCGCTTTTGACAGGTATTCGCCGGCGGAAAAGAGGCTGACCCCGTGAGCGATTTGATCTTATCCCTGGTCGGCACGCCTGCCGGTCATCATGTGGCCGTGGCGCTGGCGTTGATGGCGGCAGTGCTGCACGCGATTTTCGGCGCCTTGCAGAAGGGGCGCGACGATCCCTGGTTGGCGCGGGCGGCAATTGACGCGAGTTACGGCATCATCGCGGCACCCTTCGCCCTTTTCGTCGAGCCGTGGCCGGAACCCCGGATGTGGGTGATCTTTGCGGGCATGGTGGTCATCCATGCCGGTTACAAGATCGCGCAAGCGATGACCTATGACCGCGCGCCCTATACGGTGGTCTACCCGGTCGTGCGCGGTACGGGGCCGTTCTTTACGGTGATCGGCGCCGGGCTGGTCTTTGGCGAGCATTTCGCGCCGTTGCAATGGTTGGGCCTGCTGACGCTGGTGGCGGGCATCTTCGGCTTTGCCGCCTACAATCTGGCGCGAGTGCCGACGGGGCAGAACCTGTGGCCCGCGCTGGGTCTGGCGCTGCTGACTGGCGGGTTTGTGGCGCTTTACACCACCTATGACGCCTGGGGCATTCGGGCGACGGCGGACCCGTTCACATTTCTGGCATGGTTCTTCATGCTGGATGGCGTGTTCATCCCGGCGGTGACATTTCGTCGCTGGCGCCGTCTGCCGCGCGCGCGGATGGCGCCGCTGCTGGGGCGCGGGGTCATCGGAGCGTTCGTCGCCTATGCCTCGTTCGGCGGCATCATGCTGGCGACGCGCATCGACCTGGTGGGAGAGGCGGCGGCGTTGCGCGAAACCTCGACCCTGTTTGCGGCCTTGATTGGCTGGTGGCTTTTGGGCGAGAAGGTGGGGCGGGTGCAATTGAGCCTGATGGCGCTGATCGCCTTGGGTGCCGTGGTGATGGAGAGTGCGGGATGAACGAGCCCAAGAGCTATGACAACCGGCTGAAGCTGGCGCTGGAATACGGGCCGCTTTTGGCCTTCATGGTGGGGTACTGGCTTTTCAAGGATCATAGCGTCACGCTGGGCGGGCAGGTCTATTCCGGCTTCATTGCGGTCACGGCGGTGTTCATCGTGATCTTTGCCGCCTCGATCCTGGCGCTGTGGCGGCTGACCGGCAAGATCTCGGCCATGCAGATCGTGACGCTGGCGGTGGTGTTGTTCATGGGCGGGCTGACAGTGTGGTTCAACGACGCGCGGTTCATCAAGATGAAGCCGACCATCATCTACGTCTTCTTCGCCGCTGCGCTGGGAGTGGGTCTTTTGCAGGGCAAAAGCTATCTGCGGCTGGTGATGGGCGATGCCTTGCCGATGCAGGACGCGGGCTGGATGATCCTGACCCGCCGCATCACGGTGTTCTTTGTCGGCCTTGCGGTGTTGAATGAGGTGGTGTGGCGCAATTTCTCGGATGGCACCTGGGTCACATTCAAGGCGGTTGGACTGACGCTGGCGATGTTTCTGTTCCTTTTGACCCAGGCGCGGCTGTTGGAGCGTTATGCCATCGCGGAGCCTGCCGACGCGCCCGGCAAGGGGCCGGCTGATCCGTCCTGAGCCTGCCACAACTCCGCCAGAATTTTACTCGACACTGTTCGCGGGTAAATCGGGGGCAGCAATGTTCGAAGACATGTTCACAACGCTGAAACGCTTTGTCGGCCTGTTCAGGCAAGGCACGACGCTGCCCTGGAGCGTTCTATTGCCGCTGTTGGTGGTAGCGCTGAGCTGGCCCTTGCTGCAGGTCTGGCTGAACAACGAGCGGTCGGCGTTCATGGCGGCCTTTGTGCTGGCGATGCCGCTGCGGCTGGCGCTCAGGTCGGACGGCACCATTCGCAAGATGCGCAGCCAGATCTCGACCCGCAGCACGGTCATTCTGGCGCTGCTGTTCGGGCCGGGCGTGCTGGGCTTTCTGATCTGGGTGGGCGAGCCGGTGTGGTGCCAGCGGTTCCTGAGCGTTTATTTCCTGGTCATGGCCGGGCTTTACCTTCTGGACGTCATCGACGGCCGCCATGCCATGGTGCAATATTTCCTGCCGTCCGAACGCAACCATGGAGCCGATGCGCTGATCACGCGGGTGATGGCGATCTATCAGATGTCGCTGCTGCTGCTGAACGAGACGATGATCGCCAATGTCTCGCTGACGGTCTGGCTGG
Source organism: Rhodobacterales bacterium (assembly GCA_025357355.1). Taxonomy (GTDB): domain Bacteria; phylum Pseudomonadota; class Alphaproteobacteria; order Rhodobacterales; family Rhodobacteraceae; genus Stagnihabitans. Next base: position 111 of record JANXPK010000711.1, on the reverse strand, counting down.
TGTATTTCGGGTTGCTGCCGATGTTGTCGCACCGGATCTTGCTGGCGCTGGTGCGGACGGTGGACGAGGCCTATGCCAACGGCTATGGCCGGATGTGACGGACAGATCGGG
>JANXPK010000698.1 GCA_025357355.1 Rhodobacterales bacterium | reverse complement strand
CAGAGCGGCCTTGGTTGCGGGCGAGAAGGGATGACCGAACGCAGGAACCGGCGCGGCGGGCAATAGCCCCCACCCAGCCCGTCGTGCCGGGACTTGCTGTAAAGAGGGCCCCCACCAGAACGGTGGGGGCCTTTGGTTTGGGCGGTGTCCACATGTGGACATTTTAAAAATCATTCAATTACAATGTGTTGTGATCTACCGGTATCCGGATTTCAACTTTTGGCCGGTGCGGACGCCTGCCCTGATCTTAGCCCGCTTGCACGGCGTTCGATTGACCAAGCCGCAAATCCGCAATTTCGGCCAGAAACGCCGGTGTCAGGCTGACATCGACGCCCGACATCTCGGGCAGGAACGCATCGACGAACGGCAAGTTCACGAACATGGCAAGCCAGCGGCGTTCCTGAACCCAATTCATGCTGGGCAGGCTGCCCTCGCGGAACAGAAAGAAATCGGATTGCGCGGTCTGCAAGATGCCACGGGCCATGTGCTTGGCCTGGCGCAAGGTCAGGCTGTCAAGGTTTGGGTCAATGGTCTTGGCGTGGATCAGGGCAAAAAGCTCTGCCGTTTCCCGGTTGGCGGCCTGGTCGAAGCTGAACCGCGCCCAAACCCCCTCGGATTGCCAGGCGGACTGGGCGCGCTGCGCCTTGGTGGCGGCACGCAGTTGCAGGGCGGCAAAGATCACCGAGACGATGAGGGCGAAATTGGCCCCGAGCGAGGCGATGACGCTGGCCGTTGCAAGGGACATGGCGATTTCCTTTGTGGCGGGGGCAAGTGGTTTAGAACGCAATCAATCTTGATGGAAACATCATGATGGCCGCTTTCGCCACCGGTGCCAGAGGACCGTCTGATGAAGGCTCCGGCGGAGCGTTCATCGGTCCAATTGCCGCCGCGCGGCAGCGCAAGGCAAGGGGGACTGGGCTCGGTACTGTGGTGAGGAAGGGGACGCGACGGACCGCGGGTGGGAGCGGAACGCCCCCGCCCGGGGGGCGGTCGGGCGCGTCCCCGACAGGCTTTGGCCTGTCGGGGAAGAGAAGGCAGACAGAAGATGCAGGTTCAGACTCAGTAGCTTTGGCCGGGCAGTGATGGCTTGACGGGACATCGTGCGCTAAAGGAAGCCCGCAGTCAGTTTCAGCACGCCGGTTTCCTTGCCGCGCCAGTTCTTCTGTACCGCATTCAACCGGGTGCGGGTGTATTTGTGGTCGCGGTTCAGCACGCCCAGCCGCACCAGCAGCGCCGCGATCACGGCATCAGAGGCGCGGGCACTGCCGTCGACGATCTTCAGCGCAATGCCGCGCTTCAATCCGGGGAGGATGGCGACATGCACCGCCTCTGCCCCGCCTTTGAGGGTGACCTTGCCGTCCATCGCGCGCATCAGTTCGGTGTCACAAGAGGTGTCGCCTGCCACCAGTTCGGGGAATTTCGCCATCGCGCGGGTCAACCGGTACATGGCACGGTCGCGTTTGTCGCCCGTTCCGGTAGCGCCGGCAAAGCGGCCCATGGCGCGGGCAAGGCCGTGCAGCGATGTGGCGAAATTGGGGGCAGAGCAGCCATCGACGCCCCAGCCTGACGACGCCTCGCCCGTGACCTCTTCGAAGGCCTGTTTGATGGCGCGCTGCAAGGGGTGGTCCACCTCGGTATATTCGGGGTCGCCCTTGAGGTGGCGGTTCATTGTCAGCATGCCGGAATGCTTGCCCGAGCAGTTGTTGTGATACTGGCAGGGGCTTTCGTCGGTCTTGATCAGGCGGTTGCGCTCGACAAGGTCGCGGGGTTCATGGGCGCCGCAGCGCAAGTCGGCCTCACCCATCCCCAGACCTTCCAGCCAGGTTCGCGCCATGGTGGTGTGCAGCGCCGCGCCGTAGTGGCTGGCGCAGGCAAAGGCGGCATGAGCCTCGGTCAGGCCAGCGGCATCGAAGGCGCCGCTTTCCATCAGCGGCAGGGCCTGGATCATCTTGCACGACGAGCGGGGAAAGATGATCTCGGCCGGATTGCCCCAGCTTTCGACGATCTCTCCCATGTCATCGCAGATCACGGCATGGCCGCGGTGGACGCTTTCCAAAAGGCCGCCGCGCCAAAGTTCGACCATCGGCTCAGCCTGAGAGTTGTTCACGTTTCGGGTTCCTTCATCAACATTCAGCGAAATCCTGCCCATGGGGCTTTCGCAAAACAGTCCTTATCGTCTATGGAAGGGATATCGGGTACAAATGTCCCGCGCCACAGGAAAAACCCGCATATGAAGCGGTGTCGGGGCGGGCAGAGGCGGCTGGAGGCGTTGGGAAACATGACAAGCTGGATGACGCGCATCGCAATGGGCGCAGGCCTGGCGTTTGTGGCGGCGGGGGCTTTTGGGCAGGCGACGACGACGAAGCCGACGACGACG
>JANXPK010000661.1 GCA_025357355.1 Rhodobacterales bacterium | reverse complement strand
GTGCCGCCCGAAGAAGTCGCCTTTCGCCTCAACCGCCTGATGATCGAAGATGTGCAGGTCGACCAGTATTTCACCATGGCCTATGCCGAGATCAACCTGACCAATGGCCAGGTTCGGCTGGTGCAGGCGGGTCATCCCCATCCGATCCTGATGCGCAAGGACGGGGCGATGCAGCCCTTGGGCGAGGGCGGCATGCCCATCGGGCTGATCCCCGGCGCCACCTATCAGTCGGTCACCACCTTCCTGCAACCGGGCGACCGCCTGTTTCTGGTGTCCGATGGTGTAACGGAATGCCCCGATCCTTTGGGATTTGAACTGGGCACCGACGGTCTTATCGAACTCCTAGGGCGATCCGCGCATCTGCCCAGCGCCGAATTGCTGGAGGCGCTGCTGTGGGACCTTGCCAATTTCTATGTCGGCAACGACTTCCCCGATGATGTGTCCGGCCTGATGTTCGACTATCTCGGCCAAGCCTGAGTCAGAACTTTCGCCAGCATCGCCCGGTCCCCTGCATTGGTAATCAGTTGCGGCGCTATCTCTGATGGTGCCCAGATCGCCCTATGACCGGCCTCTGTCGGCGGACCCAGCCGCAGGGTCGGGCGGGCGACAAAGACAGCACAGATCTTCTCGGCCCATTTGTCGTATTCCGGCATATAGGTGAACCGCCGGAATGCTCCGACAAAGTGCACCGGTCCGATATGCCAGCCGGTCTCTTCATAAACCTCGCGGTGCAGGGCCGCGATCGGTTGCTCGCCCGGATCGATCCCACCACCCGGCAATTGGTACTCCGGCACAGGCTCTGCCTGATGGGTCAGCAAGACCGCGTCGCCGTCCAGCAACACCCCATAGACCCCCGCCCTGCGGCGATAGCGCTGCCCGGCCTTGACCCTTTCGCCATAGCGCTTGATCATCCTGCCCCCTTGGTCACCCGGTTGCCCTGACTATATAGGCGCGGTATGCCAAGAACGGCCCCATTAGGAAACCCCATGACGACCGGAACGCAAATCACCTGGGACGACACCGTCCTGCCCTTCCAGCTTGACCGCTCGGACATCCGTGGCCGTGTTGCGCGCCTTGACGGCGTTCTGGGCGAGGTGTTGCGCCAGCATAACTATCCCCCGCAGATCGAGGCGCTGGTGGCCGAGGCGACCCTGCTCACCGCCCTGATCGGCCAGACCGTGAAATTGCGCTGGAAACTCAGCTTGCAAATCCGCGGCAAAGGCCCGGCCCGGCTGATCGCGACCGATTACTATGGCCCGACCGAAGATGGCCAGCCAGCCCGCATCCGTGCCTACGCCAGCTTTGATCCCGACCGGTTGGACCCGGAAGCCGCTCCGTTCAGCCAGATTGGCGAAGGCTATTTCGCCGTCATGCTGGATCAGGGCACCGACATGGTGCCATATCAGGGCTTCACGCCGATTGCCGGAACTACTCTGTCGCATTGCGCCGAGACCTACTTTGCCCAGTCCGAACAACTCCCGACCCGCTTTGCCGTGACCTTTGGCAAAAGCCAGGCTCCCGGGCGGGCGGCTCGCTGGCGGGCGGGCGGCGTGATGCTGCAACACATGCCAGCGGTCGGCGGTTCCGTTGCCGCCGAAGGTGGCAGCGGCGAAGGGGGCCTTTTGTCCCATGTCGACATCCTCGCCGGTGATGAAGCCGAGGATTGGACCCGCGCCAATGCCCTTCTGGATACGGTCGAGGATCTGGAACTGATCGGCCCAACCCTGGCGCCGACCGACCTTCTGGTGCGTCTGTTCCATGAAGAGGTGCCGCGGGTGTTTGATGCGACTCCGGTGCGCTTTGGCTGCTCCTGCTCGGCCGACAAGGTCCGCAGCACCATGTCGATCTACTCGCAAGCCGATATCCGCCACATGACTACGCCCGAAGGGGTGGTTACTGCCGATTGCCAGTTCTGCGGCGCGCACTACGAATTTGACCCCAAAACGCTGGGGTTTCAGGCCGAAAGGGCAGGGGATGTCCCCTGATGTCAGTCGCCTGATCGCGGCCCTTGCCCGCCAGACCGGCGCATCTTCCGATTTTGACCTCAACCCCCCCGTCACCCTGCCTCCCGGACGCCTGCTGCGCCCGGCTTCGGTTCTGGTCGCCTTGTGGGACCGGGGCGGGGTGGCACATCTGGTCCTGACCAAGCGCGCCTCACATCTGAAACACCACCCCGGCCAGATCGCCTTTCCCGGCGGCAAGCAGGAAGACAGCGATGCAGACCCCGAGGCCGCCGCCCTGCGCGAGGCTCAGGAAGAGATTGGCCTGCACCCGCAAGCCGTGACGGTTCTCGGTCGCCTTGGCAGCCATGAAACCGTGACCGGCTTTCAGATCACCCCCGTCCTCGCCCACATCAATGGCGCTTTCATCCCGGCTGCTGACCCGCAAGAGGTCGAGGAGATCTTCTCCGTTCCCCTCGCCCATGTCCTGGATCCGCAGCGCTATGTCGTCGAAGGCCGGCAGTGGCGCGGGCAGTTCCGCCGCTACTATGCCGTGCCCTGGGGTCCCTACTACATCTGGGGTGCCACCGCCCGCATCTTGCGCGGTCTGGCCGAACGGGTGGCGCAATGATCCTGCAGGATGATTGGGTCCGCCATCCCGGCACGCAAGCCCTGTGCGCGATGCTGGGCCAATGCGGCTACCGCGCCTATTTCGTCGGCGGTTGCGTGCGCAACGCCCTGCTCGGCGCGACGGTGTCCGACATCGACATCGCCACCGACGCGCTGCCTGAAACTGTCTCTGACATCGCCCAATCTGCCGGTTTCAAGGTGATCCCAACCGGCATCGACCATGGCACCATCACCGTGATTGCGGCAGGTGTGCATCATGAGGTCACGACCCTGCGCCGTGACGTTGAAACCGATGGCCGCCGCGCTGTCGTCGCCTTTTCGACCGATCTCGCCGAAGATGCCACCCGCCGCGATTTCACCATGAACGCGCTTTACGCCCTGCCCTCAGGCGAGGTGATCGACCCCCTGGGCGGCATCGCCGACCTGCGGGCGCGCCGCATGCGCTTTGTCGGCGACCCGCACTTGCGCATCCGCGAAGACTACCTGCGCATCCTGCGCTTTTTCCGCTTTCACGCCGTCTACGGTGACCCCACTGCCGGGATTGACGCGGAGGGTCTTTCTGCCTGCACCGAACTCGCCCCAGGCATTGCCACCCTGTCGCGCGAACGCATTGGCGCCGAAATGCGCAAGCTGCTCGCCGCGCCCAACCCTGCCCCCGCCGTCGCCAGCATGGTGCAGTCCGGCGTTCTGGCCCACGTCTTGCCCGGCGCCGACCCAAGCGCACTCGCCCCACTGGTCCACCTTGAGAATGACCTGCCACCCCGCTGGCAACGCCGCCTTGCTACCCTTGGCGGCAGCACCGAAAACCTGCGGCTGTCGCGGCAGGAAGAGGTCGAACTTGGCCATATCAGAGACGCAATTGCCTCTTCCCTGTTCCCGGCCGCCCTCGCCTGGTCGATGGGCGAAATTCCGGCGCAAGATGCCATTCTCTGCCATGCGGCGCTGTTTCAATCGGCCTTGCCGCAGAATTGGCACGCCGAAATTCAGCGCGGCGCGCAGTCCATGTTCCCAGTCAAGGCCGCCGACCTGATGCCAGAACTGGAAGGCCCAGCCCTCGGTCAGCGCCTCAAAACGCTGCAATACCGCTGGCTTGACAGCAACCTCACCCTCACCAAGGCCGCCTTGCTGCAGGGCGGCGACGATTGAGGGGTGACATTTCATCTCGTTTCCGCTAAAGAGCGGCGACGCAATCAGAGGAGCGCGGCATGGAACACGGGATCACCCTCAGTCTGGCTTGAGCCGACCGATCCCGTTTGGGCGGTCCGATCAGGTACCCCCTCACCCATTGTCTGCATTGCCAACTCACAGGCTTCCTCATGTTCCGCTTCTTTGAAAACCTCGTCGATCCCTATGCCTCCTATACCCAGACCGATACACCGCCGCGCAAGCTGTGGCCGTTTCTGGCCGAATATCTGCGGCCGTTCCGTATTGTGTTTCTTGCAACCTGCCTGGCATCCGTCGCCAACGCAGTCGGCGATGTGGTGCTGATCTGGTATGTCGGCCATATCGTTGACTACCTGGCCATTGGAACCCCGGTTCAGGTCTGGGCCGCGCATGGCTTGGAAATCTCGCTGGTCGGCCTTGCGGTTCTGCTGATTCGCCCGCTGATCGGCGGTGCGGGCGTGGCGCTGCTGCACAACACGATTCTGGTGAACTTCGCGACGATGATGCGCTGGCGCGCCCATGCCCACGTTCTGCGCCAGCCCGTCGGCTGGTTTGAAAGCGATTTTGCCGGACGTATCGCCAACCGCATCATGCAAGCCCCGACAGCGGCGGGCGATGCAGTGTTCCAGACTTTCGATGCAATGGCTTTTGCCTCGGTCATGTTGATCGGTTCGGCTTTCATGCTGGCCAGTGCCGACATCCGGTTGCTGCTGCCGCTGGTCATTTGGCTGATCGCCTATCTTCTGCTGATGCGCTGGACGTTGCGCCGCGCTGGCCCGGCATCGCAGGCCGCTTCAAATGCACGGTCGGCAGTGACCGGCCGCGTCGTGGATGCATACACCAACATACATTCGGTCAAACTGTCTGCCCATCACGACCGCGAACTCGACTATGCGAAAGAAACGATAGAAGGGTCGCGGCAGGCGATCGCCAACGAAATGCGCATCATAACCAAGATGGATGTCGTGCTTACCTTCATCAACGGTCTGCTGATCGTATCCATCATCGGCTGGGCGTTGGGCCTTTGGTATCAGGGGATGGCCTCGGTCGGTACGGTTGCGGCGGCTTCGGCGCTGGTTCTGCGGCTGAACAACATGACCTATTGGATCATGTGGTCGACCTCTAATCTGGTGCAGTCGCTGGGCGTGGTGCAAGAGGGCATGGAAACCATCACCCATCCGATCACGCTGGTCGATGCGCCCAAGGCGCGCGATCTCGATTTCCGCGACGGGTTGATCGAGATCGACCATGTTTCGCACCACTACGGTCGTGGTTCGGGTGGTCTGGACCGCGTGTCGCTGACCATCAGGCCCGGCGAGAAGATCGGTCTTGTTGGCCGTTCGGGTGCCGGCAAATCGACCCTGGTCAAACTGATGCTGCGGTTTTACGACGCCGAGCAGGGCCAGATCCGCATCGACGGTCAAGACATCACCCAAGTGACCCAAGAATCCCTGCGCCGCCAGATTGGCATGGTTCAGCAGGACAGCAGCCTTCTGCACCGCTCGGTTCGCGACAACATCAAATACGGCCGCCCCGAGGCCAGTGATGCCCAGATGACCCTCGCCGCCAAGCGTGCAGAGGCGCATGACTTCATTCTGGCGCTGCAAGACCCGCAAGGCCGCACCGGCTATGACGCCCATGTCGGCGAACGTGGGGTCAAGCTGTCCGGCGGCCAGCGCCAGCGCGTCACCTTGGCGCGAGTGATCCTCAAGGACGCGCCGATCTTGATATTGGACGAGGCGACATCGGCCTTGGATAGCGAGGCCGAGGCGGCGATTCAGGCGGCGCTCTTCAACGTGATGACCGGCAAGACCGTGGTCGCCATCGCCCACCGCATGTCGACCATTGCCGCCATGGACTGCATCGTGGTGCTAGAGGATGGTCAAGTTGCCGAACAAGGCACTCATGCCGAACTTTTGACGCTCGGGGGCCTTTACGCGCGGTTCTGGGCACGGCAATCAGGGGGCTTCATCGGGTTGGAAGAGGCGGCTGAATGATATTTTCCCCGATCCTCGGTCCACAACTGCCACCCTTCGCCGAGGCTGTCGGCAGTCCGCCGCGCAGGACCTGGGCTTTCTTCCGCTGGGCCTTGCGCGGGGCGTGGTGGGGCATTGCCTGGGCATCGTTCTGGTCGGTGTTGGTCGGCTCGCTTGAGGCGATCTCGGCGACACTTCTCGGCAAGATCATCGACGCCGTGGCCCGCACCACGCCCGTCACCATCACCACCGACCTGATGCCGCTGGTGACCATCTTCGCCGCCTACTACCTCGTCGTCCGCCCGGTCATCTTCGGCATGAACACCGCCGCCGCCTCGATCCGAATGGAGCCGAACCTCTTTCCGCTGATCCTGTCGCGCATCCACCGCTGGACCATCGGCCAGGCCGTCACCTTCTTTGACAACGATTTTGCCGGACGCATCGCGCAAAAACAGATGCAGGTGGCCCGCGCGACGACTGACGTGGTGTCCGGCCTGATCGAAACCGCCGCTTTCGCCATCTCCTCGGTCACCGGCTCTGTGCTACTCCTCGCCTCCATCGACCTGCGCGCCGCCTTGGTGCTGATCCTGTGGATTGCCGCCTACTACGTCTTCATCCGCCACTCCCTGCGTCGGATCCGCGGCGCCTCCACCGCCCGCGCCGCCGCCCGCGCCATGGTCACCGGCCAGATCGTTGACACCGTGTCGAACATGAAAACCGTCAAGCTCTTCGCCCATTCCACTTACGAGGACCGGGTGGCGCTGGAGGCGATGGCAGGTTTCCGCGACAAGGCCATCGGCTACGGCGTGGTCTCGTCATGGTTCCGCTTCATCCTGTCGGCGATTGCCGGTGTTCTGCCGGTGCTTCTGGTCTGCGGCACGCTTTACCTGTGGAGCCTCGGCCGCGCCACGCCCGGCGACATCGCGGCGGCGGGCACCATTTCCTTCCGCCTGTCGCAGATGACTGGCTGGGTCTCGTTCTCGCTGATGTCGATCTTCGGCAATCTGGGCGAGGTCGAGGACGGCATCAAGACCCTGACCCCACCCTATACCCTTACCGACGCGCCCGGTGCGATTGCAATGCCCCGCGTCAAGGGCGAGATTCAGATGAAGTCGGTCTCGTTCGCCTATGGCCGCAAGACCGACGACGGCCGTGGCGGGGTGGATGAGGTCAGCCTGACCATTCATCCCGGCGAAAAGATCGGGCTGGTCGGGGCCTCAGGTGCCGGCAAATCGACGTTGGTCGCCTTGCTTCTCAGGCTCTATGATACCGAAAAGGGCGCCATCCTGATCGACGGCATCGACGTGCGTTCGGTCACGCAGGAATCCTTGCGCCGCCAGATCGGCATGGTCACCCAGGAAACCTCGATGTTCAACCGCACTGCACGCGAGAACATCCTGTACGGCAACCCCGAGGCTACCGAGGCCGACATGATCGCCGCCGCCCGCGCCGCCGAAGCACATGATTTCATCCTGTCGCTGCGAGACCACAACGGCAACGTAGGCTACGGCGCCTTTCTTGGGGAACGCGGCGTGAAACTGTCCGGCGGCCAGCGTCAGCGCATCGCCCTTGCCCGTGCTTTCCTGAAAGACGCGCCGATTCTGGTGCTGGACGAGGCAACCTCGGCGCTGGATTCAGAGGTTGAGGCGTCGATCCAGCACGCCCTCAACCGCGTGATGCAGGGCAAGACCGTGCTCGCCATCGCCCACCGCCTCAGCACCATTGCCATGATGGACCGTATCATCGTGCTGGACGAGGGGCGGATTGTCGAACAGGGCAGCCACGGCGAACTGCTGGCGCAAAACGGTCTTTACGCCCGCTACTGGAACCGCCAGTCCGGCGGCTTCATTGGCGTGGACGAACAGGAAGCCGCCGAATGATCCTGACCATTGACCGGCTTGGCCACCTCGGCGACGGCGTGGCGCAAGGCCCCGATGGCGTCATCTTCGTTCCACAAGTGCTGCCCGGTGAGGTGGTCGAGGGCGCGCTGGACGGCAACCACCTCAAAGACGCGCGCATCCTGACGCCCTCCACCGCCCGCATCCGCCCGCCCTGCGCCCATGCCCGCACTTGCGGCGGCTGCCTGATGCAACACGCGACCGAAGCTTTTGTCGCCGACTGGAAGCTGACCGTCGTCAAATCCGCGCTGGAAGGGCAGGGGATTTCGACCCTGTTCCGCCCCATCGTCACCTCGCCGCCCCGTTCGCGCCGCCGCGCCACCCTCGCCGCGCGGCGCACCAAAGGCGGGACGCTCCTCGGCTTTCACGCCCGCGCGTCCGACACGCTGGTCGCCGTGCCGAACTGCCAGCTTCTCCATCCCGACCTGATCGCCACCTTCCCGGCGCTGGAGGCGCTGGTGAAACTCGGCGGCTCGCGCAGCGTAGAAATGGCTTTCACCATCACGCGCAGCCTCGCCGGCGCCGACGTCATGGCCACCGGCGGCAAGCCG
>JANXPK010000604.1 GCA_025357355.1 Rhodobacterales bacterium | reverse complement strand
GCCGATGCCAAAGCCGCGCAAGTCGACCGTCTGCAAGCTCCACAATCCCAGATCCAGCGCCTTGCCGGTCAGGCTCAGGCCCAGCGTCCCCGGAAACGCCTCGGGGAACAGCGTGATGACACGGGCACTCCACGCTCCCTTGACCGGCCGGTCGGCCATCAGGTCACGCGGCGTCACGCTGGCTTGCATGCTCAGCCGACCGTGGGATTTCAACTTGGGGCTTTTATCATCGCTCATCGCCGGGCTTCTACCTCAGGTCCGGCGCCGAGGGAACCGTCTAGCCCCGCGCACGCTGCGCCGCGCGCGCCTGATCCAGCAAACCTGCCAGCCGGTTCAGGCTGTCCCTGGCGTCGGGGTCCAAGGTTTGCTGCGCCGCCCGCACCACGGCGCCAGCGGCGGGACAGTCGTGAACCAGATCAGGATCATCTTCGACGGCAATCACGCAGCGGCGGGCAAACAGCGTCAAGAGGTCAGGGTCGCGCCCGGCGGCGGCGAAGGCCTGATCAAGATAGGCGCTGCCCGACAGCAGGTCGCAGACCGCCGGGTCCGTCGCATGCACGATCAGCGCCTTGATCCCGGCCGGTGTCGCCTGCCGCCCGGCCACCGCATCGCCCAGGGTCTGGCGGATCAGCACCGGGTCGACATGCACAGCAATCGCCGACAGGTGCTGCTGCACCACCTCTTCAGAAACCTCATCCTGCAGCGCCATCACCTGCGCCAGCATGTCCGCGGCCAGGATCTTGGGGTCATCGGGGGGCACAGCGATCTCGTGCAGCAACGGGTCAAAGCCGGCGTTTTCGGCCATCACCCGCGGGTTCCACACCAGACGCGACAAGGGCACCGACAGGAATGACAGTGTGGCGGGCAGAAAGAACGGCAGGACCGGCTTGAACCCAACCACCCCGCCGATGCCGCGGCCCAGCACAAAACAGACCACCACCAGCAGGCATTGCGTCGCGATCAATGAGGCCAAGGCCACCGCCGCCTCGGGCCGCCCGAGGTCGGACACAGAGTTCGGCCACAGCTGCGGGCGCAAGATCACGCTCCACAACAGGAAGATGACGGCAAAGATCGGCACCATCGTCCAACCCTGCCCCCTCAGCCCGGCCAGCAGCGGCCCGAAATACAATAGCGCCGTGAGCAATCTGAGTAACCGCAAGCGATTGTGTATGTCGGCCTCCGTTCTACTTTGGGCAGTAGAGTGAACTCGTAAAACCCGCTAGTCCAGCCCCTCTGGCAGGTCAATTACGACACAGCGGGCGACCAAATCGACCGTTGGCACAACCGCAAGTGTAAATGGCAGCAAAAGCGGGGATTTGCGGCCCTCGCCCTCGATCTCCAGCAGATCACCCGCGCCGTGGTTGTGTACCGCAGTGACGATGCCCAGCAATGCCCCGCCCGTATCGCGCGCCTCCAGCCCGATCAGATCAGAATGGTAGAACTCGTCATCGGGCAGTTTCGGCAGCCGGTCGCGGTCGGCGTACAGACTGACGCCTTTCAGCGCGTCGGCCTGCTCCTTGGTCGCCACCCCTGACACCCGCGCACCCAGCCCGCCTGCCACCGGACGGGTCAGCTTGATGGTAAAGCTGCGGCTGCCATCCTCGCTGTAAAGCGGGCCATAGGACGCCAACGCCTCCGGCTCGGCGCAAAAGCTTTTCAGCCGGACCTCGCCCGCGACGCCGAACGACCCGGCGAAGGCGCCGACGCAGATGCGGTCTGTCATCACCGGCTCTCCACGATCAAGGTATCGTTGCGGCGTTCCCAGCCAGCCCGCTCCAGTTCCGGGACAATATGGGCCTCTTCGGGCCAACCCACGCACAGATAGCCGACCAGCGTCCAGTCACCGGGCACGGCCAGATCACGCGCCAACTGCACCGGATCAAGGATTGACACCCAGCCCAGCCCCAGGCCTTCGGCCCGCGCCGCCAGCCAGAACAGGGTGATGGCACCCGCCACCGAATAGGCCCTTGTCTGCGGCATGGTCCGTGCGCCCAGACCCGCTCCCTTGGCCGTCTCGTCGGCGCAGAACACCGCCAGCTGTACCGGCGCCTCACGCATGCCCGTCAGTTTCAGCCCGGCGTAAAGCCGCGCCTTCTCGCCGGAATAACCGGCAAGCGCCTCGGCGTTGGCCGCCTCGAAATTGGCCAGCGCCGCCGCCCGCGCCCCCGGGCTTTCCACCCGGATCACGCGCCACGGCTCTGACAGGCCGACGGAAGGGGCAAGGCAAAAGCTGGCCAGACAGCGGTCCAGTACCGCCGCCTCGACCTTGTCGGTGCGAAAGCGGCGCACGTCGCGCCGCCACCGCATCAGATCGCGCAGTTCC
>JANXPK010000230.1 GCA_025357355.1 Rhodobacterales bacterium | reverse complement strand
CCGGTCAGATCGCCCACCCCCAGCCGCTCGCAGAACGCAGCGACCGGGCCTTGCGGCATCTGCGCGGGCTCGAAGGCATAGGGCAAGACATTGTCGCGGCCGAACACAGCCTCAAGATGAGAAAGCAGGCGGTCATAGTGGATCCAGTGAAACTCTTCCGCCCGGTCCAGAAATTCCGCCAGCGTGCAATGGCTTAGCGATTTGTTCCATTGCCATTTGATGTTCTGCAGGTACCAGCTTTCCAGCCACAGGTCCTGCCGGCGCAAAGCCACGATCACCTTGACGTCGAAATACCTGGCGAAATCGCCCAGCGGCGTCAGGTCAGTCCGCATGCAGACATCTTCATCGCTGAGCAGGATCGACTGGATCGGGTGCGGATGCTTGCCCGCACGCAGGGCCAATTCCTGCGCCACATCAGTGACGCTGCGCCTGCCCGCAAAGATCGCGTTGAATAGGGCGAAGTGCCGGGCAACGCGCAAGGGATGCAGGATGCCGCGGGCTATCATCGCATCCCAATTGGCCAGCATGAACGCCTGAACAGAACTCGTCGCCGTCCGGTGGATGCCGATATGCAGGTACAGCGTCGTCATGAGTTTCGCGAAATCCGGGAGCGGCGGGTCGATGGGTGTGCTTTTGGATGTCACGCAAGAGGCAAGAAAGCAAGTTGCCCCCGGCCTGATATTTCAATGCCTCAGGGTTGTGTTGTGGCCTGACTTTGCCCGGCAAGGGCAAGTTCACGCCAGATGGGCGCGAAAGGCCTGGATCACCTGCGCATAGACCTCGCGCTTGAAGGGCACGATGGCGGCCAGCAGGTCCGCCGCCGCGATCCAGCGCCAGGCGGCGAATTCGGGGTGGTCACGGGCGATGTCGATCTCGGTTTCGGCACCGGTAAAGCGGTACAGGAACCACTTTTGCCGCTGACCGCGATACTTGCCGCCCCAGACCTGGCCCAACAGTTCCGGCGGCAGGTCATAGGTCAGCCATTTGTGGGTTTTGGCCAGCGCGACCACGCTTTGGGCACTGATCCCGGTCTCTTCGTGCAACTCGCGCAAGGCGGCGGCACGCGGTTTTTCGCCGCTGTCAATGCCGCCTTGCGGCATCTGCC
>JANXPK010000556.1 GCA_025357355.1 Rhodobacterales bacterium | reverse complement strand
CGCCGTTCAACCGCATCCGCTTCTTGATGCTGTTTGCCACGGTGTTCTGCATTTCGGCGATCGAGCGGGGGCGGATGGAGCCCTCGACCATGACAGAACTGATCCATGCCGTCGGAACCCTCATCGGCCTGTCGATGGATTTCCCCTACAGTCCGGTGCGTCTGGCCACCCTGATGATGGCCTCTGGCGCGACCGAGGCGCAGATCGGTGCCGTTCGCACCGCGGCCGGAATGGCCTCTCTGATTTCACTGGTCTCGCTTGCGATCTTCGCCATCCAGTTGCGCGTCGGCTCGTGGCCCAATCGCAACAGGGCGTTCAACGTCTGGGTCAACCTGCCGACCTTCGATCCGACCAGTGGTGGCGATGTGGTCGCCCGGCTGACCCGTGATGCCCGCGTTAACATTGCGTTAGGGTTTCTGCTGCCATTCTTGACCCCGGCTGTGGTCGAGGTCGCCTCCATCGGGTTTCAGCCGTTTGAGTTGACCTCGCCGCAAACCCTGATCTGGACAATGACGGCATGGGCCTTCCTTCCCGCCAGCCTCTTCATGCGTGGCATCGCCATGGGCCGCGTCGCCGACATGATCAGCGACCGCCGCAAATCCGAAGGCGGGCCGCAATCTTCCTCGGGCGAATTGGCTGCAGCCTGATCCTGCTGGCGCTTGCGACGCTGCCTGGCCTTGCCCAGACGATTCGCATCGCCACCTACAATCCCGAACTGACCCGCACCGGTCCTGGCCTGTTGCTGCAAGCCGTCCGCAGCCGCGCCGATGCGCAGGTGCAGGCCGTGGTCACCGTGCTCGCCCGGCTTGATGCCGATGTCGTGGTGCTGACTGGTGTCGACTACGACTACGGTCAGTCCGCCATCACTGCCCTTGCCGCTGACCTGAAGGAGGCGGGCCACCCTTATCCTTTTGCGTTGGCGCTGCGGCCCAATACCGGCGTGCAGACCGGGCTTGATCTGGATGGCAACGGCAAGACCGGGCAGGCGCGCGACGCCCAAGGCTATGGCCGCTTTGCCGGGCAAGGCGGCATGGCGATCCTGTCGCGCTATCCCCTTGGCGACCCGCGTGATTTCTCGGGCCTTTTGTGGCGCGACTTGCCCGGTGCCAACCTGCCGACCGACATGACCGAAGCCGCGCGGGCCGTGCAACTGCTGTCCACCTCGGGTCACTTCGACGTGCCGCTCAGCTATGCCCCGGCCAAGACCCTGCATTTGCTGGTCTGGTACGCCACTCCGCCGGTTTTTGATGGGCCAGAGGATCGCAATGGCCGCCGCAATCAGGACGAGGCGGCTTTCTGGCTGCGCCTGACGGAAGGCAAGCTGCCATGGTCCCCACCCGAGTCCCCGTTTGTCCTGCTCGGTCAACCCAACCTCGATCCGGTTGACGGTGACGGGCGCCACGACGCCATCGCTGCCCTGCTCGCCGACCCTGCCCTGCAAGACCCGCAGCCCAAGGGCACCTCCGGCCATATCGACAAGGGCCAACGCGGCGATCCCGCCCTGGATACTGCGTTTTATCCCAAAGGCGTCGGCGGCCTGCGAGTCGATGTCCTTCTACCGTCCGCCGGGCTGCAAGTGCAGGCCGCCGGTGTGCTGTGGCCCGCCGATAGTGACCCCTTCGCCGCTACCCTTGCCGCCGCCTCACGTCACCGCCCGGTCTGGGCCGACATCGATTTGCCCTGAACTGGACTGACCTGTGTCAAGGCAGCCGCGCCGATGCCCGACTATATTATGCGCATGACTTGGGCGAGGCGCATCATGCTTTGGGTTTTGGCTGTACTGGCCGTCGGATCGGCGATCTTGTCGGCAGTTGCGTGGTTTGGACCCGACCTTCCCGGCGATTTCCGCCACATGCTTGCCGCTGAGGTCGCCTCCGACAAGGCCGGTCCGCGACCGATCCTGACCGAAGCCGACATTGCCGCCCTGCCTGCCTGGGTGCTGCGCTATGTCCGCCACAGCGGCGCTATCGGCAAACCGCGCGTCGCCAGTATCACCGTGACCTATGACGCGCAGATGTTCAGCAATCCCGGCGCTGCCGCAATGACCGGGATTGCCATGCAATACGACCGCTTCGACCCGCCCAAACGCCTGTTCTTTTTGCCCACCCAAATGTTCGGCCTGCCGGTCAAGGTTCTGCACGACTATGACGACATCGCTGCCACCATGAAGGTCCGCCTGGCCGGGCTTTACAATGTAGTCGATGCCGGCGGCACCGATTTCTCGCGGATCGAGACACTGACCCTGTTGAACGATCTGTGCATCTTCGCCCCGTCATGGCTGTCCGACCCGCGGCTGACCTGGCAAGCCTTGGACGACCACAGTGCCAAGGTCACCTTCCGCAACGGACCCTTTTCGGTCGGCGCCACGCTTTACATCAATGACGCTGGGGAATTGGTGAACTTCACCTCGCAGGACCGCGCGGCCCTGGCCAGCGACGGGTCAGCCCGGCCCCTGCCGTGGTCAACGCCGCTGCGGTCCTACCGCGATTTCCACGGCATGAACATCGCCTCCTGTGGCGAGGCGATCTGGTCGCAGCCCGGTGGCGATTTCGCCTATGGCAAGTTCACCATCACCGATGTTCAGATGAATTGAACCGGCCTACCGCGCTGTCACTGGCTGCCCCGGCTGTGGATCCAGTTCGGGGGCCAGCACCCGCAATTCGGCCCGCAGAATGTCATCCAGCGGCGTGATGCGGAAATCCGGCAGAAGGGCGGCCAGGGGTGCGGGGTCCAGTGCGTGGTCGGTGTTCCACAGATAGCGCATTTCGTTCAACTCGCGCGCCAGTTCCCAGAACGGCCCAGCCAACTGCATGAACCACCACATGAAGGGCGCAAGGCGCATCGGTTTGCCGGTCAATCGCTGCAAGGCCGCCGCGACGTCCGTCATGCTCAGCGTCAGCCCGGCAAAGGGCACATCGGCAAAGGCGGGCAGGCTGGTGCGCCGGTCGGCCAGCGCCACGGCGGCGCGCGTCATGTCGGGCAGATAGGCATAGGCGCGGCGAACACGCGGTCCCGCCAGCGTGACGACCTTGCCTTTGGCAACCGATTTCAACGAGATCAAGTTCCACAAGCTGCGCGGCGCCTGCGGGTCGATGTAGTCGCCGCCGCGCAACAGGATCACTCGCAAGCCGTGTTCGGTGGCGGCGCGGTACTGCGCCTCCATCCGCGCCCTTATCGCTCCCTTGCGCGCCACCGGCAGGTGCGGCGTGTCCGGCCCCCACGGCCCCTTCTGGTCGCCGTAGACATAGACATTGCCGGGCACCAGCACCGTCGCCCCCGAGGCAAGACCCGCCGCAATAACCGCGGTCGTGATCTGCGGGATGATGCGGTCCCAATCGTGATAATTCGGCGGGTTCAGCGCATTGACGATGACATCCGCCCCTTTGGCCGCCGCAGCCATGTCGCTGCCGCGCTGAAACTTGCGTACAGTCCAGCCCGCCGCCGCAAAAGCCCGTGCCGCCTGACCGCCGAACAGGCCCGATGCGCCCAAAACCAGAACCGTCTTTGCCATGATTTTCCCTTTCCTTGGATGTGGCAGAGATGTAGCCCGAATATTATCGCATGGACATTGCCGGAAATTCTGGATGTGATATTCAGAAATGTATGGATAACCCGGACTGGACCCTGTACCGCTCGTTCCTTGTCGTCGCCGAGACTGGTTCGCTGTCGGCAGCCGCCCGCGCGCTGAACCTCAGCCAGCCGACCCTTGGCCGCCACATCGCCGAACTGGAGACCGCCCTTGCCACCACGCTTTTCACCCGCGCCCCACGCGGCCTGATGCTGACCGAGGCGGCCGCCGTTCTGCTACCCGCCGCCCGTCAGATGCGCGATGCGGCGGCAAGCCTTGGCCTTTTGGCCGCCGGTCGCGAACAGTCGCTCTCGGGCACCGTGCGCCTGACCGCCAGCCGGGTGGTGTCGCATTACCTGCTGCCACGGATCCTGGCGGATCTGCGCCAGAAGGAACCAGGGATCGAGATTGAACTCGTCCCCACCGACAGCACCGAGAACCTTCTGTTCCGCGAGGCCGACATCGCCCTGCGCATGTACCGTCCCACCCAGGCCGACGTCGTCACGCGCCATCTGTGCGACCTGTCCACGGCGATCTACGCCGCAACCAGCTATCTTGACCGCCACGGCCGCCCGCAATCGCCCGAGGACCTGCTGGCGCTGGATTTCGTCGGGTTCGACCGTTCGGACCTGATGCTGCGGCTGATGGCAGGCCTTGGCATTGTCCGCAAGCGCGAGGATTTTCCGGTCCGCTGTGACGATCAGGTGGTACATTGGGCGCTGGTGCGGGCGGGTTGCGGCGTCGGCGCCACCCAATGCGGCATTGGTGACGCCGACCCGCTGGTCGAACGTGTCGCCCCCTTCGTTGCCCTGCCCGCGCTGCCGGTCTGGCTGACCGCGCCCGAGGCGTTGCGGCAGAACCCGCGCATCCGCCGGGTGATGGACCATCTGGCGGCGGGGTTCAGGCCGCTGACAGCGATGCCGCATGATTGACCTTGTTTATCGGCGCATTAGGTATAATTTGGCATCAGCAACGGATGGACCCCATGCGCATCGTCGGCACCGTCATCGGCATTATCCTGATCCTTCTTGGCGGCATTTGGGTTGCCCAGGGGGCCAACATCCTGAAAGGCTCTGCCGTCATGTCGGGGCAAAGCCAATGGATATGGATCGGCCTGGTCGTGGTTGTGGTCGGCGCCGTGGCCCTGTGGTGGACCTACCGCGCCCGTTCCTGACCGTTCCCGCGCCCGTTCGGCAGCTTGACCCCGCCCGCCCTACCCGCTAGGCCAGCGCCAAATCTTTTGCAGGAGCGCGCCGTGGCCAATCCCTCCATCCTAATCCTCGCCGGTGACGGCATCGGCCCCGAAGTGATGGCCGAGGTAAAGAAGATCATCGCCTGGATGGGCAGGCGGCGGGGCATGGGCTTTGACGTCAGCGAAGGGCTGGTCGGTGGCTGTTCCTATGACGCTTACGGCACGCCCCT
Organism: Rhodobacterales bacterium; assembly: GCA_025357355.1. Taxonomy (GTDB): domain Bacteria; phylum Pseudomonadota; class Alphaproteobacteria; order Rhodobacterales; family Rhodobacteraceae; genus Stagnihabitans. The sequence continues at coordinate 773 of JANXPK010000556.1, read as the reverse complement.
GACCGACGAGACGATGGCGCGGGCGCAGGCGGTGGATGCGGTTCTGCTGGGTGCCGTCGGCGGGCCGAAATACGACACCTTGGATTTCAGCCTCAAGCCCGAGCGCGGCTTGTTGCGGCTGCGCAAGGAGATGGATTTGTTCTCCAACCTGCGCCCCGCCCAGTGCTTTGACGCGCTCGCCGATTTTTCCAGCCTGAAGCGCGAGGTCGTGGCCGGGCTTGATATCGTGATCGTACGCGAGCTGACCTCTGGGGTCTATTTCGGCGAGCCGCGCGGGATTTTCACCGAAGGCAACGAACGCGTCGGCATCAACACCCAGCGCTATACCGAAAGCGAGATTGCACGGGTCGCACGCTCGGCCTTCGTGTTGGCGCGCAAGCGGTCGGGCAAGGTCTGCTCGATGGAAAAGGCCAATGTGATGGAGTCAGGCGTGCTGTGGCGCCAGGTCGTGCAAGAGATCCACGACAAGGAATATCCCGACGTCCAGCTGTCGCACATGTATGCCGATGCCGGGGCGATGCAGCTCTGCCGCTGGCCCAAGCAGTTCGACGTCATCGTGACGGACAATCTGTTTGGCGACCTTTTGTCCGATATGGCCGCGATGCTGACCGGTTCGCTGGGCATGCTGCCCTCGGCCAGCCTCGGCCTGCCGATGGCCAATGGCCGTCCCAAGGCGCTGTACGAACCCGTCCACGGCTCGGCCCCCGACATCGCCGGAACCGGGAAAGCCAACCCGATCGCCTGCATCCTCAGCTTTGCCATGGCGATGCGCT
>JANXPK010000555.1 GCA_025357355.1 Rhodobacterales bacterium | reverse complement strand
CGTCACCTTGACCGAGATGCTGCCGCCACGGGTGAATTTCACCGCGTTGCCGACCAGGTTCAGCAGCACCTGACGCAGTTGCGCGCCGTCGCAAACCACCAGACTGCGCCCGTCTTCTGGCGGCAGGTAGGTCATCTTGTTGGCCTTTTCCCGGCTGGCGGGCATCTGGTTCTCGATCACTTCCCGCACCAGCCCATTCAGATCGACCGGTTCGGGCCTGAACGGCGCCTTGCCACTGTCCAGTCGCGCGATGTCCAGCACATCATTGACATGGTGCATCAAAAGCTGGCCCGACACCTCCATGATCCGCAGATATTCGCGCTGATGGGGTTGCAGATCGGTGCTATCCAGAAGCTCGATGGTGCCGATCATGCCGTTGAGCGGTGTGCGAATCTCGTGGCTCATCACCACCAGAAGATCGGCCTTGGCCTTCTCGCCCGCCAAAGCGTCGTCCCGCGCGGCAACCAGCGCTTTTTCGGCGGCAAGCTGGGTCGACAGATCGCGCAGGAAGGTCACGTAAAGCGCGTTGTCGCCGGGCTGCGTGCGCGAGATGGCAACTTCAGCGGGGAAGACGCTGCCATCCTTGCGGCGTGCCATCAGGCGAACGCGGCCCTGACCTTCGATTTCGGGGGCGGCATCCGTGCTGAACAGCTTCGCTCCAGTCGGGTCCGGCGCCACCAGCTCCGCCATGTCGAGCCCGACCGCTTCGGTCTGGCTGTAACCGAAGGTCTGGCTGGCGGCGGCGTTGAAGTCGACGATCCGGCCCCTGGCGTCGACTGTCACCAGCGCCTCCAATGCGGTGGCGACCACGGCGTCTAGGCGCGACAGCGTCGCCAGGTTTTCCGCCGCCCGCATGCGGTTGAAGCGGTAAAGCTGCAACAACCAGGCCACCATTGCCAGCAAGGAGGCGACCAGCGCCGCCGTCAGAATGCCGGCCTGAATGAGCGTGCGCTCGACACCATTGCGATTCTCGTCTGACGCGGCCGCCATCAAGCCGACGCCGACCAGCGCTATCCTGCGTGCCTGCGCGATCATCGTTTTCGCTTTGGTTGAAAGCCCGTCAAGATTGGCGCGCAACTCGGCGTCCGGTCCATCAATCACCGGCGCATTGGCCGCCATGAACTGTCGCAACTGGCCAAACCCCTCGGCAAATTGCGGCGAGGCGCGCAGCCCGGCAAACAGGCTGCCCTGTTCGAGGGTATTCAGCCGACTGTAAAAGACATCGAATTTCAGCCGCAAGTCGGCCAGACTTCCGGTGCCATCATGCGCGGCATCAATGGCCAGAACCAGATGCAGAAGCTCGACCTCAATCTGCGACAGGGTCCATTGCAGATTGTCGACCTTGGTTTCGCTTTCCGCCTTGATCTGGCGCATCACGTCGAACGACAGAAACGAAATGCCGATGCCGATCGCCAGCAGCACCAGTGCGGCCAAGGCCACCCGCAAGCGGTTCAGCGGCAGGAAACGCGACAGAACTGGGTCGGCCAACTGGCAGGGTCCTTTCCTTGACCTGCGGCAAGCCTAGCGCAGCACGTCGATCCGGTCGAGTTGCCAGATGCTGCGGGAATAGATGGTATCGGTGCGATACTTCGCGGCGTCATCGAACGGGAAGATCACCCAGATCGGCCCTTTGTCGCGCACCGACATCAGCGCGCCATCGACCTTGTAGGCCAGGATCGGCCCGTCCGCAGCCGCCTCGCTCGCCGGAAACTCGATGGCGTAGTCGTTGAGCGCGTGGAAATGCAGCATCCGGTCCTGGATCTTCAGGTTGCGCGTCAGGGCCTGCAGGTTGACACCGGTGTAGCTATGTTTGCCATTGGTCCAGATGGTCGACGTGCGAACCACGATGTTGCGAAGGGATTCGAGCCGGGCAACATCGTACTCAACCACGCCACCCGGAAACGCCTGCGGATCAAGTCCCGTAACGGTCAGCACGACCGGTCCGTTCAAGGGGGGCAAATCTTCGCCTTGGGCAACAGTCAGCATCAGACACAGGGCACACAGGACTGAAAGACACAGGCGAAGCAAGGGCATTGCAAACTTTCACGCAACTACAGATGGACGGGGCCTTGGCGAGTATTACTCAGGGTACGCCACAAATAGCGAATGAAAACACACTATTCCAAAGGATAGGATTGCCGTATGCTTTGTCCCCTAGCGTCCGTCTGACCACCCCTTGGGTGGCAGGCTGGTGCCATTGCCAAGGGAATGCTTCGGATGGCGCGAATTCTGGTGGCAGACGATCACGACCTGGTGCGCGAGACAATCGCCGCCTATCTGGAAGCCGAGGGGTTTGCCGGGGTGCATCTGGCCTGCGATGTCGATCAGGCGCTGCGGCTTGTCGCCGGACCCACGGTGTTCGAACTGATCCTTGCCGACTACGACATGCCCGGCATGGACGGGCTGGCGGGGCTTGGGCGCCTGATCGAAGCCAACCGCCCCCATCCGGTCGCCTTGATTTCCGGCGCCATCTCTCCCGATGCCGCCGCCGCGGCGCTGGAGATGGGGGCGGCGGGGTTTGTGCCCAAGACCCTGGGGTCGCGCAACCTGGTCGCCGCCGTCAAGGCGATGATCGCGGGCGAGGTTTTTGCCCCGGTCTCGATGATCGCCAAAGGGTCAGAGGGGCTTTTGAGCAGCCGCGAGCTTGACGTCCTGCGCGGGGTCTGTGCGGGCAAGTCGAACAAGGAAATCGCGCGGGATCACGGGCTGCAAGAGGTCACCGTGAAGCTGCACGTCAAGACGATGAGCCGGAAACTGGGGGCGAAGAACCGGACCCATGCGGCGATGATCGCGAGGGATCGGAAGTTGGTGTGATTTCACGCGTGCAGGGAGCAGGAAATAATTTGGAAACAATGGGTTAGGTTCGAACAATGGCGCGATGGAAAGGTTTGGGGTGGAGTCTGTGCAAAACCATTTTGCAGGAACGGTGGGTTGGGAGGTGCCCCACCCTCGCAACTAGACAGCTATTTTATGAGCGTTATTGCTCGCGAACTAACAGGATTGTTGGTGTCAATTAATATCAGTTTGGTCCAGAGGCCGGTTTCTTTGAGTTCGCGGGAAATTATCTCAATGTCGGATTCTTCAATATCAATCGTAAGGTGACTCGCGACGGCTAGCCACCATTCATCGAATTGGCTCTGAATCGTAAAAATTGATTTCGCTTTCCGAGAGATTGACTGACGGCTTTGATCAAGTATGTCGGCCA
>JANXPK010000228.1 GCA_025357355.1 Rhodobacterales bacterium | reverse complement strand
GCGAGCCGCTTTGCCCTGACCGGGGTGTTCGTTGCACAATATGCGGGTGGCGTGCGGGTCGCAGTAACAGGCGCGTCGAACAACGGTGTGTTCCGCTGGAAAGAAGCGGAAGCGGCGCTGTCTGCGAACTTCAGTGCGTCGGCGATTGCCGGGCTGAAAGTGTCACCCAAGGACATGATCAGCGACCTGCATGGCACGGCGGAGTACCGGGCGCATCTGGTCAAGGTCTTGACCGGGCGGGCGGTTTCGGCGGCTTGAGGGATCGGCGCGGGGGGTGACCCTCGCGCCTTATTCCGGTGTATCGGTGCGGCGCAGGCCCAGTTGCCGTTCGCGCCAGATGATCAGGATGCCCGCCGCAACCACAAGGGCCGCGCCGATCAGCATGGTGGCGGTCGGCACTTCCGCGAATACGAAATAGCCAATGGCCAGCGCGAACAGCATCGAGGCATAGTCGAAGGGGGCGACCAGTGACGCATCGGCCTCGCGGTAGCTGGAGGTCAGGAGGATCTGCCCGGCCCCGCCCAGAAGCCCGGCCAGCACCAGAAATGCAGTCTCGGCCGGGGTGGGCCAGACCCAGCCGAAGGGAATGGTGATCAGCGACAGCAGGGTGGAGGTGGTCGAGAAGTAAAAGACGATGGAGGTTGTGCTTTCGCTCAGCACCAGTTTGCGGACAAAGACCTGCGCCAGGGCCGAACAGAACGCGCCGCAGAGGACGACGAGGGCGCCGAACGCTTCTGCCTGTCCGGCCAGACTGCCGGGGGTGATGCTGAGGCGCGGGCTGAGCACGATGAGGACGCCGGTCAGACCCAGCGCCACGCAGCCGATGCGGAAGGCGCGCACCTCTTCGCCCAGAAACATCGCGGCGAAGATGACAACCAGCAGGGGCGAGGCGTAGCCGATGGCGGTGACCTCGGGCAATGGCAGATAGCCGAGGCCGGCAAAGCCCATGCCCATAGCCATGGTCCCCATCAGCCCGCGCCAGACATGGCCCATGGGGTTGGCGGCGTGAAAGCCGGTGGCCAGCTGGCGCTGGATCGCCAGCCAGGCCACGATGACCGGCACGGCAAAGGCCGAACGGAAGAACACCGCCTCGCCCGCCGGAACATGCGCGGCCGTGGCCTTGATCAGCGACGACATCACGATGAAGACCATCACCGAGCAGAGTTTCAGGATGATGCCGCGCAGGGGTCGCATGTCGGTCCTTTTCGCCCATAGGACCATTCCCGGGGTTTGGCGGCAAGACGGCATTTGACTGGACGCCGGGCAGTGGGGATGCTTCCATGCGGCAAAGGAGAGCCGCCATGAGCAAAGCCACGCTTGCCGACCGCATTGATCAGGGCCGCGGGGTCAAGCCTGCCGATCTGGTGCTGAAAGGGGCGCGGGTGTTCGACCTGATCACCGGCGATCTGGTCGAGAGCGATGTGGCGATCTGCGGCGATACGATCGTGGGGGTGTTCGGGGCCTATGAGGGGCGGGAGATGGTCGATTTCACCGGGCGGATTCTGGTGCCGGGGTTCATCGACACGCATCTGCATATCGAAAGCAGTCTGGTCACGCCGTTCGAGTTCGACCGCTGCGTCAGCCCGCATGGCGTCACGACCGCGATCTGCGATCCGCACGAGATTGCCAATGTGTGCGGGCTGGTGGGGATCAACTACTTTCTGGAGGCCTCGGCGCTGACCTTGATGGACATCAGGGTGCAGCTGTCGTCCTGCGTGCCGTCGACCCATATGGAAACCACGGGGGCCATTCTGGAGGCCGCCGATATAGCACCCTTGATGGACCATCCAAGGGTGATCGGGCTGGCGGAGTTCATGAATTATCCCGGGGTGATCAACCGCGATCCGGGCTGCATGGCCAAGCTGGAGGCGTTCAAGGGACGGCATATCGACGGCCATGCGCCTTTGCTGGGCGGCAATGATCTGAACGCCTATATCGCCGCCGGGATCATGACCGAGCATGAGGCGACAACGGCTGAGGAGGCGCTGGAAAAGCTGCGCAAGGGGATGCGGGTGCTGGTGCGGGAAGGGTCCGTTTCGAAGGACCTGCACGCGCTGGCGCCCCTCTTGACCGAACGGTTCGCGCCGTATCTGTGTTTCTGCACCGATGACCGCAACCCGCTGGACATCGGCGAGCATGGCCATCTGGACTATGTGATCCGTACGGCAATTGCGCTGGGGGCCTCGCCCTTGACCGCCTACCGGATGGCAAGCCTGTCGGCGGCAGAGGCGTTCGGGCTGAAGGATCGCGGGTTGATCGCGCCGGGCAAGCGGGCGGATATTGCGGTGGTGGACCGCTTGGAGGCCTGCCGGGTCGAGGCGGTGTTCACGGCCGGGGTGCGGATTTCAGAGGCGGCGTTTGCGGCGCGGAAGGTGATCCCGCCGGTGGCGCGGCATTCGGTGAAGGCGCCGGAGGCCTTCGCGCATCATTTCCGAACCGGGGGCAAGCGGGTGGAAACGCCGGTGATCGGGATCATTCCCGGCAAGATCATCACCGAGCATCTGACTTATCAGATCGCCCCCGAGGATGGCGACAAGCGGCCTGATATTGCCCGGGATCTGGTGAAGATTGCGGTGCTGGAGCGGCATGGCAAGAACGGCAACCGGACGACGGGGTTCGTGAAGGGCTTTGGGTTGCAGCGTGGGGCGATCGGGTCGACGCTGTGCCACGACCACCACAATATCGCGCTGGTCGGGGTGGACTACGACGACATGGCGCTGGCTGCGAATAGGCTGCGCGAGATCGAGGGCGGGTTCGTGGTGGTGGAGGGTGGGCGGGTGCTGGCCGAACTGGCGCTGCCGGTGGCGGGGTTGATGAGCCTTGAACCGTTCGAGGTGGTGCGGCGCGATCTGATCGCTTTGCGGGCGGCGGCGCGGGGGTTGGGGGTGACGCTGGAGGAGCCGTTCCTGCAGCTGGCATTTCTGTGCCTGCCGGTGATCCCGCATCTGAAGATCACCGATCACGGGATGGTGGATGTGGACCGGTTCGAGGTGATGCCATGAGTGCCCACATGCGGGTACTTCTGCAATCAGCTTGAAATCAATTGGTTGCGATTTTCTATTGGAGCGCGATGTCTCTTCAAGGAGGCACTGTCCGGCCAAGGATACAGAGTCAGAACTTGAATCTTCCTGCCTTCCTTCTCTTCCCCGACAGGCCAAAGCCTATCGGGGACGCGCACGACCGCCTGCGTAGGGGGACCGTGGCCCCAGTGGTGCCGCGTAAGCCCCCGTAGCGGGGCGGGCGCGTTCCGCTCCCACCCGCGGTCGTGCGCCTCCCCTTTCTCACCACAGCGCCCGACCCAATCCCCCTTGCCTTGCGCTGGCGCGCGGCGGCAATCGGACCGATGAAGGCTCGCCCGGAGCCTTCATCAGCCGGTCCTCTGGCACCGGTGGCGTGGGCAAAGGAGCGGGTAGCGCTGGTTGAAGCGGTGCGCCGCGCGGTTGTGGATATTGGCGCGGTGGAGCCGATGTGGGAAGGGCGGGCAGCAGGGCGGCCTTGACCTGCGCGAAAGCCTTGGGCCAAGCGGTATTGGCGGGGATGATGTGTATGGGCATCTGGGCTGGTCCGGAAGCGGCGTGAAAGCGGCGGAAATCGGGTTGGGCGGGGCAGGCTTCTCTGATATCAGCGGGCGGCGCGGGAGGAAATGACATGGTGCATCTTTGGGTTCGGGCCGAGCAGCGGGGGCATGAAGAGCGGGTCGGGCTGACGCCGGAGGGGGCGGCGGCGTTGGTCAAGGCCGGGATCCGGGTGACGGTGGAGGCGTCGTCGGTGCGGGCCATTCCGATTGGCGGCTACCGCGCGGCGGGGTGCGAGATCGCGGTGGAGAATTCGTGGCCGGACGCGCCGCTGGACGCGATTGTGTTTGGGTTGAAGGAGTTGCCGGAGGACGGGACACCCTTGGTGCATCGGCACGTCATGTTCGGCCATGCCTTCAAGGGGCAACCGGCGGGGCGGGTGCTGTTGCAGCGGTTCAGGGCGGGGGGCGGGGTGCTGTATGACCTCGAATACCTGGTGGAT
>JANXPK010000468.1 GCA_025357355.1 Rhodobacterales bacterium | reverse complement strand
AGACAAAGACGTTATTGCCGTCATCGCCATAAAGCACATCGGCCCCGTTAGTGCCGAACAGCGCGTCGTTGCCGGCCCCCCCGTCATTGCTCCCATCCCCGATCAACCGTCATGCCCGGCGTTGCCGACCAAAGTGTCATCGCCGAAAAACCCTTCCAGCCGATTGAAGTCGGCTGTGCCGACAAAGCTGTCGTTGTTCGCGCTGCCGACGACATTTTCAAAACCGCTGATGCTCATGTTCACGTTGGTGTTGCCAGAGGTCAAACCGAAGATGACCGGGTCATCACCGGCGCCGCCGTCAATCACATTGTCGCCGTTGGTGCCGGTCAGCAGGTCATTGCCTGCCCTGGCGGTAACATTCTCGAAACCGGCAAGGGTATCGCCAAAGCTTGACTGGCCTCCATGAAGGTCGGCCGCGAAATCAGTGACATAGCTACTGAAATCGAGGGTATCCGTGACCGCGCCACCATCGACAGACTTCTGGCCATGCCCGATCTCGATGAGGTCGCTGTCGTCGCCGCCAAAAAGCGTGTCATTGCCATCGCTGGCATGGGCGGTGTCATTGCCTGCGCCCGCGTCGATCCGGTTGGCGCCTGACGTGCCCGTCAGGGTGTCGTTGCCAGCGCCAGCGATCAGGTTTTCACAGATCTTGAACGTTTCTTCGACCTGCCCGCTAAAGCCGGTCGCCAGCTCGATCTCGAAGCCTTCGACCGCGCCGCCGATGCGCGTCAAGTCCAGCGTGTCGATCCCGGGCCCGACATTCGAGGTGTTACGCCGGGTGAAATGAAGCCCGATGTAAAGGCGTCGCCTGTATTGGTGTCGGTGAAAATGCCCATTGCTGATCCTTCCTGATCAGGACCCCGTCAATCGCGCCAGTCTGTCCGTTTCAATCGAGCAGCCAAGGAATATTGCTTGTGCCCGTTCGGCGCCAAAAGGTTAAGTCTGGGTTAATGAAAAAACATAAGTTTATGATATATAACGAAATAAAAAGTGTCCACATGTGGACACTTTCCTTTCCGTCCCAAAGGGTCGGCAAACTCAGTCCTTGGCGCGTTCCTGATAAGAGCGATCTTCAGTATTGATGATGATCCGCGTCCCCGCCCCGATATGCGGCGGCACCATCACCCGGATGCCGTTCGAACAGGTCGCGGGCTTGTACGACGACGAGGCGGTCTGGCCTTTGGTCACGGGTTCGGTCTCCACGATCTCGACGGTCACGCGCTGCGGCAGTTCCATCGCGATCGCAGCACCTTCAAACGTGCGCAGGTAGACCTTCATCCCATCGGTCAGGAACACGTCGTCGTCGCCCACCACATCGGGATGCACAGTGATCTGCTCGTAGGTCGCAGGCTCCATGAAATGAAACCCCTCACCGTCGGAATAAAGATAGTCATACTCCCGCTCGTCCACCGTCGCCTTTTCCACCATCTCCGTCGTGCGCCAGCGTTCGGCCACCTTCACCCCGTCCGAAATGCGGCGCATGTCGACAGAGGTTGTCGGCGTGCCCTTGCCGGGGTGGAAGTTTTCGGCCTTCAGCACGGCGTACAGCTTGCCGTCCAGCTCGACCACGTTGCCTTTGCGAAGCGAAGAAGCGATGACTTTCACGAAGCAGTTCCTTGTTCTGGCGGGGCGGTCCAGCTATGCGGTCGCCCTATCGGGGCTGCCTGTATCCGATATCGTCGGAATTCGCTAGAGAGAAGCCGCATGACCCAAACATCCTGGTGGAGCCGCGAGCGCCACGCAGACCGCAGGCCGACGCTCTTGGCCCGCAACCGTATTCAGAGGGCGCTCCGGGGCTGGCTGGACCGCGAAGGGTTCACCGAGGTTGACCCGGCCGCCTTGCAAATCAGCCCCGGCAATGAGGCGCATCTGCACGGCTTTGCGACGGAAGCCATTGGCAATGACGGGGCAAGCCGCCCGATGTACCTGCACACCAGCCCTGAATTCGCGATGAAGAAACTGCTGGCGGCGGGCGAGACGCGGATCGCGGCTTTCGCCCATGTCTGGCGCAACCGCGAGCGTGGCGCGCTGCATTCGCCTGAGTTCACCATGCTGGAGTGGTACCGTGTCGGGCAGGATTACACTGTGCTGATGCAGGACTGTGTTGCTATCGCCAAGGCGGCTTGCGCTGCGGCCGGGCCGACAAAACTCAGCTATCGCGACCGGACTTGCGACCCCTTTGCGGAGCCTGAGCGGCTGTCAGTGACAGAGGCGTTCGAGCGCTATGCTGGGATCGACCTGCTGGCCTCGATCGGGGCCGATGGCGACCCCGTTGCCAGGGTGCTGGCGGCGGAGATGGACCGAGTGGGCCTGGGCCGGTCGGCGGACGACACCTGGTCGGACATGCTCAGCAAGGTTCTGGTGCAGGCGGTCGAGCCGCATCTGGGCCATGGGCGCCTGACCATCCTTGATCGCTACCCCGCCGCCGAGGCCGCCCTTGCCCGCCGCACCCCGGACGACCCCCGGGTGGCCGAGCGGTTCGAGCTTTACGCTTGCGGGGTGGAACTGGCCAACGGCTTTGGCGAACTGACCAACCCTGACGAGCAACGCCGCCGCTTTGTGGCCGAGATGGACGAAAAGAACCGCGTCTATGGGATGCGTTACCCGCTGGATGAAGATTTCCTGTCTGCCCTTGAAGTGATGCCTGCCGCTTCGGGGATAGCGTTGGGTTTTGACCGGCTGGTCATGCTAGCCACCGGCGCGCCACGGATTGATGACGTGATGTGGACTCCTGTCGCGTGAGGTGGTCCGAACCTCGGACCTTGGTCATTATCGTTATACACCAATGGCTTGGCTTTCTAAATTTACCTGATTTTAACTTTTGGCCAAGGGGGCTCCAATGCCGATCGGTCGGGGCCAGCACGCTGCCGGTCCCAAAACCGTCGTGCTGCATTTGTTCGCAATCTCGCCAAGAGATGTTGCCCAGATCCTGCAAAATGCCGGACGATGCGGGCAAAGTGACGCAATGTCCTGACGTCGGGCGCGCGTATTTGCCTTGCCTTGGGTCGCACGCGGCCTAGTCTTCAGGCACCTTGATGGCAGGCAGCCTTTGTCCAACAATAAAGGGAGAGAATGATGAAACGTCTTTTGTTGCTCAGCACCATTCTGGGGGCGGCGCTGATCCAGCCGGCCCTGGCCGACAAGAACCCACAGACCGGCGAGGAACTGGCCGCCAATCAGGCCTATACCTACCGGATGCTCGACAGCGTCAAGTCGCTTGACCCGCAACTGATTTCCTCTGTCGACGACTCGGATGTCGCGCGCGGCATCTTCGAAGGTCTGTATGACGAGGACGGAAACGGCAATCTCCTGCCTGCCGGGGCCTTGTCTTACACCGTTTCGGACGACAAGAAGACCTACACGTTCAAACTGCGTCCCGAGGCCAAATGGTCGAACGGCCAGCCCGTCACCGCCAAGGACTATGTCTATGGCTGGCAGCGTCTGGTCGATCCCAAGCTCGCCTCGGAATACGCCTATTACATGGAACTGGCGCAGGTCGCCAATGCGGGCGACATCACCGCCGGCAAGAAGCCGATCACCGATCTGGGCGTCAAGGCGATTGACGATGCGACGCTGCAAGTCACGCTGGACAATCCGATCCCCTATTTCCCCAAGATGCTGACCAACACCTCGATGTTCCCCGCACCGCAAGCGACGATCGAAAAGTACGGCGCCGACTGGACCAAGGTGGGCAATATCGTCACCAACGGCGCCTATCTGCTGAAAGAGGTGGTCGAGGGCGAGAAGTATGTCGAGGAAAAGAACCCCGACTACTGGGATGCCAAGAACGTCATCATGTCGCCGATCACTGCCCTGGTCATCAACGACGAGGATGCGGCGTTGACCCGCTATCAGGCTGGCGAACTGGACCGGACGGACGTGCCCGCAGGCCAGTTTCCGGCCTTGAAGAAACAGCTCCCGGATGAGGCCGTATCGACCCCCTATGCCTGTGCCTACGACTATGAAATCAACCTCGCCGACGGCAAGGGCAACCCGGCGCTCAAGGACGTGCGGGTGCGCCGCGCCCTGTCGCTGGCGGTGGACCGCGATGTCATCGTCAACAATATCCTGCAAGGTGGGCAGACCCCAGCCTATTCGTGGACCCCGCCCTCGATCAACGGCTTCAAAATGCCCGACATCGACTATTCCCACATGACGCAGGATCAGCGCAACGCCGAGGCGAAGAAGCTTTTGGCCGAAGCGGGCTTTGGCCCGGACCATCCGCTGACCCTGACGCTCAACTACAACACCTCGGATGCCCACAAGAAGATCGCGGTCGCCGTTCAACAGATGTGGAAGCAGACCCTGGGCGTGGAGATGACGCCCAACAATTATGAGTGGAAGGTCCACACCGACAAGCTGATTGCCGGGGATTTCGAGATGGCGCGTTACGCCTGGTGTGCGGACTATAACGAAGCATCGACGTTCCTTGACCTTTATGCCTCGTATTCCACCAACAACGACGGCAAATATTCCAACCCGGACTATGACAAGCTCTTGGAAGAGGCCAAGACCATGGCCGATCCCAACCCCAACTACAGCAATGCCGAGAAGATCCTGGCACAGGACATGCCGGTCATTCCGATCTATCACTATGCCAAGGTCGACATGATCAAGCCGGACCTGAAAGGTCTGCCGCAGCATGACGTGATGCAGTTCTGGTACGCCAAAGACCTGTATCGCGTGCAGAAATGAACCGCTGAATTCTGGACCGGCAGCCCTGTAGCCGGGCTGCTGGCGTTTCTGCGCCGGAGCACCCATGCTGTCCTACATCGCCAAACGGATCGCGGTCGCGATCCCGACGTTGCTGATCCTGATCATGATCTCGTTTCTGCTGATGCACGCCGCACCCGGCGGCCCTTTCACGATGGAAAAGCGGCTGACCCCGCAGGTTCTGGCCAATCTGGACGCGAAATACGGGCTCAACCAACCGGTATGGCGGCAGATGCTGTCCTATGTCTGGGGTATAGTCGCCCATTTCGATTTCGGCCCATCCTTTGTCTACAAGGACCGCACGGTGAACGAGATCATCGCGCAGGGCTTTCCGATCACGCTGTATTACGGGCTGGTGGCCTTTGTGGTGGCGGTGGTGGTTGGGGTCGCGTTGGGGGTCTGCGCCGCCATTTTCCACAACTCGTGGCTCGACTATTTCGCGGTCGGGATTTCCATCGGCGCGCAGGTGCTGCCGAATTTCGTGATGGCGCCGATCCTGGTGCTGGTGTTCACGCTGTGGCTGGGTTGGCTGCCCGGCGGCGGCTGGGAGGGCGGGCAGTGGCGCTATCTGGTGATGCCGGTCATCGCGATGGCCACGGCCTACATGGCGTCGATTGCGCGGATCATGCGCGGCTCGATGCTGGACGTGCTGACCTCAAACCACATCCGCACCGCCCGCGCTAAGGGCCTGCCGACCTGGAAGGTCATCCTGCGCCACGCGTTGAAACCCGCGCTGATCCCGCTGCTCAGCTATCTGGGGCCGACCTTCGTGTCGATGATCACGGGCTCGGTGGTGGTGGACATGTATTTCTCGACCGGCGGCATCGGCAAGGCTTTCGTCGATGCCGCGCTGAACCGCGACTATGCGGTGATGATGGGGGTGACGTTGCTGGTGGGCGCGCTGACCATTGTGTTCAACCTGGTGGTCGACGTGCTTTACGGCTGGATCGACCCCAAGATTAGGTACTAGCCGATGACCCTGTCCACCATCGACATGGGAGCATTGGCACAGCGGCTGTCCAAGCTGGACGAGGTCAAGGGCCGCTCGCCCTGGGCCGATGCCCGCATCCGGTTTTCGCGCAACAAGGCGGCGGTGGCGGGGGTGGTTCTGCTGGTGATCTGTTTCGCTTATGCCTTCGCAGGTCAACTGATGGCGTCCCACACCTACGACTTCACCGACTTCACAATCATGGGCCATGCCGCCGAATTGGGCGCTCCTTCGTGGGCGAAAGGGTATTACTTCGGCGTCGACGATCTTGGCCGCGACCTTTTTGCCCGCACCGCCATGGGCACGCGGATTTCGCTGTTCGTTGGCGTCATCGGCTCGTCCATCGCGGTCGTGGTCGGCACACTTTACGGCGCCATCTCGGGCTATGTCGGGGGCCGGACCGACAGCATCATGATGCGCATCGTCGATATCCTGCTCGCGGTGCCGTTCATGTTCGTCATCATCCTCTTGCTCGTCATGTTCGGCAAATCGCTGTCGATGCTGTTTCTGGGCATCGGCCTTTTGTCCTGGCTCGGTATGGCCCGCATCGTGCGCGGCCAGACCCTGACCTTGAAAAACAAAGAGTTCATCGAGGCTGCCCGCGCCACCGGCGTGTCAAGCGGACGCATCATCCTGCGCCACATCGTGCCCAACCTTTTGGGACTGGTCGTGGTCTATGCCACCCTGCTGATCCCCGAAATGATCCTGACCGAAAGCTTCATTTCGTTTCTTGGCCTTGGCGTGCAAGAGCCGCAGACGTCGCTGGGCGAACTGATTTCTGAAGGGGCCAAGACCATCCGCTATGGCACGCTGTGGCAGCTTGGGTTCCCGCTGACCTTCTTCATCATCACCATGTTCGCCTTCTATTTCGTCGGCGACGGCCTGCGCGATGCACTTGACCCCAAGGACCGCTGACATGCTGGACGTCAAGAACCTGAGCGTCAGCTTTGCCACCAATGACGGCACGGTGAACGCGGTCAATGGCGTCAGCTTCTCCCTTGAACGCGGGCAGACCCTTGGCATCGTTGGCGAAAGTGGTTCTGGCAAAAGCCAGCTTGCCTTTGCCATCCTCGGACTTCTGGCCCAGAACGGCAGGGCCACGGGCTCGGCCAAGTTCGACGGCACCGAGTTGATCGGCGCGTCCCCTGGCACCCTGAACCAGATCCGCTCCAACCACATCGCCATGGTGTTTCAAGACCCGATGACCTCGCTTAACCCCTACATGCGGGTTGCGGACCAGATGGCCGAGGGGTTGATCCACCACAAGGGTCTGTCCAAGGCGCGGGCCATGGCCGAATGCGTCCGGATGCTGGACGCGGTGAAGATCCCCGACGCCAAGGGACGCATCCGGCTTTATCCGCACGAGTTTTCGGGCGGCATGCGGCAGCGGGTGATGATCGCGATGAGCCTTTTGTGCAAGCCGGACCTGTTGATCGCCGATGAGCCGACCACCGCGCTTGACGTGACGGTGCAGGCCCAGATCATGCATCTGCTACGTGACCTCCAGCGTGATTTTGGCATGGCGACCATTCTGATCACCCATGACCTTGGCGTCATTGCCGGGTTTTGCCGTGAGGTGATCGTGCTTTACGGCGGTCAGGTCATGGAACAGGCGCCGGTCGAGCCGTTCTTTGCGAGCCCCACCCATCCCTATTCGCGCGGCCTTCTGCACGCCCTGCCGCGGGTCGACCAAGAGGGTGCGGAGTTGAACTCGATCCCCGGCTCGCCGCCCAACATGACCCGCGCCCAGAAAGGCTGTCCGTTCCAGCCGCGTTGCGACTTTGCCAAGGAGGATTGCAAGGCCCGCCTGTCGCCGCTGACCGAATTTGTCCCGGGCCGCAAACACGCCTGCAACCGTAGTATCGAGGAACTGGCATGAGCGCCCTGATCGAGGCCTGCGATGTGCGCGTCACCTTTCATATCCGGCGGGAGGGCGACATGCCCTGGACCAAACCGCGCGAGTTGCAGGCCGTGGCCGGGGTGGATTTCGCTCTGAACGCCGGTGAAACGCTGGGCATCGTCGGCGAAAGCGGCTCTGGCAAGTCGACCCTGGCCCGGGCGCTGATCCAGATGGTGCCGGCAACCGGGCAGGTAATCTGGCAGGGCAAGACCGATCTTTTGGCTCTCAGCCCGCAGGACATGCTGGCCTATCGCCGCGACATCCAGATGGTTTTTCAGGACCCGCTGGCCAGCCTCAACCCGCGCATGACGGTGGGGCAGATCATTGCCGAGCCTTTGCGGACCCACTACTCGGCGCTGCCGCCAAGCGAAGTCAAGGCAAGGGTCCAGCTGACGATGGACCGGGTCGGGCTTTTGCCAAACCAGATCAACCGCTATCCGCACGAGTTCTCGGGCGGGCAGTGCCAGCGGATCGGGATTGCACGGGCGTTGATTGTCGAGCCGAAGCTTCTGGTCTGCGACGAGCCGGTGTCGGCGCTGGATGTCTCGATCCAGGCGCAGGTGATCAACCTGCTGGCGCGGTTGCAAAAGGAACTGGGCATCGCGATGATTTTCATCGCCCATGACCTTTCGGTCGTCAAACATGTCTCTGACCGGGTGATGGTGATGTATCTGGGCCGGGTGGTGGAGACTGCGGCCAAGCGCGATCTCTTTGCCGCCCCGCAGCACCCCTACACGCAGGCTTTGTTGTCGGCCGTGCCCATTCCCGATCCGGCGGCAGAGCGGGCCAAGGTGATGATCCCGCTGGACGGTGATCTGCCGTCGCCGATGTCGCCGCCATCAGGCTGCGTGTTTCGCACGCGTTGTTTTCGGGCAGCGGCGCGCTGCGTGGCCGAGATTCCGACTTTGACCGGCGGGGTCGCCTGCCATTTTCCGGGGATGATGCAGTTGGCGGGATAGTGTCCCCATGTGGACATTTTGTGAAAGCATGCGTTATCAATGGGTTGGCTTTTCGACTAGGGCACGATGTCCCTTCAGGGCATCACTGCCCGGCCAAAGGGACTAAGTCTGAATTTTCTTCTGCTGTCTTTCTTCTCTTCCCCGATAGGCCAAAGCCTGTCGGGGAGGCGCCTCCCCTTCGTCACCACGGCACCCGACCCGGTCCTCTGGCACGGGTGGCGAAGGCGGCCTTGCTGATCAAGCGGTCCTCATGATGTTTCCACCAAGATATGTCGCGCTCTGACCCGATCTTCACCTTTGCCCGTCAATCGAGGTGGAATACCTCGGGCATTTCGGCCCACCACTCACCAGCTTTGCGGGTCGCCAAAGGTGCCTGGCAAGGCATGCAGACCGCCCACCATTGTTGTGTCACCGGGTCGGCCGCCATCCTGGCCATGTCGGCGGCATAGTCGTCGCCGTAGTATTCATAATAGGAGAACATCAGATTCTCCGGTTCCTTCAGATAGATCGAGTAATTGCGGATGTTGCACGCCGTGATCATTTTCAGCACATCCGGCCACACCGCCGCGTGCAGCCGCACATATTCCGCCTTCTTCGCCTCGTTGACCCCAATAATCATGCCGTAACGCTGCATCTTGCCCTCCTAAGCCCGCAACACCCGTCCAAACCCTGCCGATACCGCGAAAATCGCGGCGGTTGCCGCCACGATCGACGGACCGGTCGGCGTGTCCTGCCACATCGACAGCGCCAGCCCGGCCAGACTGGCCACAGCGCCGAAAAGCACGGCCAGCCCCGCCATCGCCTCTGGCGTGCGCGACAAGGCGCGGGCGGCGGCGGCCGGGATGATCAGCATGGCGGCGATCAGGAGCGCCCCGACCACCTTCAGCGCGACCGCCACCACTACGGCCAGTGCCAGCGTCAGAATCAGCCGCTCGCGGTCGGGGTTCACCCCGCTGGCATGGGCCAGATCGGCGTTCAGGGTCGCTGTCAACAGCCCCTGCCACCGCCACACCAGCAGCCCCAGCACCAACGCCGACCCGCCCCAGATGAACGCCAGATCGCCGGGCGTTACCGCCAGAATGTCGCCGAAGAGATAGGCTGACAGGTCGGTCCGCGCGCCGTGGACAAAACTGACGGCCACCAGACCCAGCGCCAGGGCCGAATGCGCCAGCACCCCCAGCGTCGTATCCATCGCCCAGCCGCGCGTGGCCAGCGTCGCAACTGTCGTTGCCATGATCAACGCGACGGCGAGCGTTCCGAGACCGACTGGCAGATCAAGCGCCAGGGCCAAGGCCACGCCCAGAATGGCGGCATGGGCGGTGGCATCGCCGAAATAGGCCATCCTGCGCCAGACCACGAAACTGCCCAATGGCCCGGTTGCCAGGGACAGACCGACCCCGGCCAAGGCGGCGCGCACCAAGAAATCGTCAAACATGTTCGTGCACGTCCAAGCGATGTTCGTGGCTGTGGTCGTGGCCGTCGTCGGCCTCATGGCTGTGGTCATGGCGGTGC
>JANXPK010000466.1 GCA_025357355.1 Rhodobacterales bacterium | reverse complement strand
CGCGGGGGGCTATGAAGAGCGCGGCGGCGGCGAGGAGTATCAGGGCGGGTCTGGGGGTGGCGGCTACGGCAGCGGGTCTGGCGGCGGCGCACGCGGCGGATCGTCAGGCGGCGGGTCTGGCGGTTCCGCAAGTGGCAGCTCGCGCTCGGACATGGATGACGAAATCCCGTTCTGAGGCCCGCTCCGCCGAATGACCACGGCCAATTCGGTGCGGCTCTGGACCTTTGGCAGCAATTCCCTATATAATCGCTCAACAACACCCGTGAGAGCGCCATGAACCAGCAGCAGGACAAGATCGAGGGCGCCCCCTTGATCCGCCCCTCGACCACCGACCATCCCTTGTTCGATCAGGTCGTGGATGCCTGCCGCACGGTCTATGACCCAGAAATCCCGGTTAACATCTATGACCTTGGCCTGGTCTATACCATTGAAATCAACGACCAAAGCGAAGTGACCGTCGCGATGACCCTGACCGCGCCGGGCTGCCCGGTGGCTGGCGAAATGCCGGGCTGGGTCGCCGCCGCGGTAGAAGCGGTGCCGGGTGTCAAGGAAGTTGACGTGCAGATGACCTTCGATCCGCCGTGGGGCATGGAAATGATGTCCGACGAGGCGAGGCTGGAAATGGGGTTCATGTAAGGCAAGCCTATTGGGTTGCATTCAACTATAGCAAGCCTTTTAGCTTGCTTACTGATTGAGCAGGCTGTATGGCTTGCGCATGCTCAGAAACGCAGCCGTCATAACAGGTGACTTGATCGGTTCGACCCGGGTCGAACCTGTGATCGTGGACCGGGCGATGCAGGCGCTTGCAGGGGCCGCAGCAAAAGTCTCCAGATGGGCTCACGTCGATACAAGGTTTAGCCGGTTTCGCGGGGATGGCTGGCAGATGTATCTGGCGGACCACGCGTTTGTCCTTCGCGCAACACAACTGTTGGTCGCCGAGTTGCGCAGCATTGGCGACGGAATCGCAACCCGAATGTCGGTCGCCGTGGGAGCGGTGGATCGGCTCGGCGAAACCGGGCTTGCGGAGGCGGCGGGCCCAGCCTTCAGCCTTTCCGGACGCAACCTCGACCGGATGCCGTCATTCAGAACCTTT
Source organism: Rhodobacterales bacterium (assembly GCA_025357355.1). GTDB lineage: Bacteria > Pseudomonadota > Alphaproteobacteria > Rhodobacterales > Rhodobacteraceae > Stagnihabitans. The sequence continues at coordinate 1,785 of JANXPK010000466.1, read as the reverse complement.
GTTTATGCCGAACCGGACAAGACGGACCATTGGAGACCGGCGACAATGGACCTGGCCGTCTGGCAAGCCAGGCAATGGACACCCGAACAGGCCGAGGCTGTGGCTTTGGCACTTGCGCTCCCCCGCCCCACCGATGAATCCCTTGCAAGAGATCTGGGCATAACTCGCCAGGCCTTTCAGGCACGGCTCAAGGGTTCCGGGATCGCGGCGGCAAGTCACGCCCTGCTAGCATTTGAAATCGAACGACAAAGGCCGGAGACCTGACATGTACCCCACATTCGCCGCCCTGTTCTTCGCCCATATCCTTGCCGATTTCGTGTTGCAAACCGACGCGATGGTCACCACCAAGCGTCAGCCTCTTACCCTTGCAAAGCATTCAGCAGTCATTCTGGTGACTGCCGCTGCGGCCACGGCTTCGCTTTCCCCCTGGCTGCTCGTCCTCACCGCCGCCCATATCGCCATTGACGTCATCAAGACCTCTGCCAAACCCGGCCTTTTGCCCTTTCTCGTCGATCAGGCTGCCCATACCGCCACAATCATCGCACTGGCCTTCGTGATCCCGATGCAATGGCCCGACCCCGCCGCCGCTCTGATGGCCCTGACCGCTGGCGCCATCTTTGCTACCCGCGCGGGCGGTTTTGCCATCGGCCTGCTGATGAAACCGTGGACCGACGACATCCCCATTGGCCTGACCGGTGCCGGTCGCACCATCGGCAATCTGGAGCGGGGTCTGATCTTTCTGTTGATCCTGTCGGGCCAGGCCCAGAACATCGGCTTTCTGATCGCCGCCAAATCGGTGCTGCGCTTTGGCACCGTCGCCGATGACCGCAAGGTCAGCGAATATGTCATCATTGGCACCCTTGCTTCGGTGTCCTGGGCGATTGGCGCGACCGTGATCACCACGGTGCTGTTAAATCACTTGCCTGCCCTTGGAATTCCCGACCTTTTGCCTTAGGTTACTGGAAAGGAGATCTCCCATGTTCGGCATTCCCGGCAAGGCCGCCGTCAAACTGACCCCCACCGCCGCCGCCCAGATCGCTGGTCTGATGGCCGAGCGGGGCAGTCAGGGGCTGCGCATCGGCGTCAAGAAGGGCGGCTGTGCGGGGATGGAATACACGATGGACTATGTGACAGCGGTGAACCCGCTGGACGAGATCGTGGAACAGGACGGGGCGCGCGTTCTGATTGCTCCCATGGCGCAGATGTTCCTGATCGGCACCGAGATCGATTACGAAGTTGACCTGCTGCAAGCAGGCTTCAAGTTCCGCAATCCCAACGTCGCCGAGGCTTGCGGCTGCGGCGAAAGCATCAAGTTCAAAGACGGCTGATGGCGACCGATCCGGAGCTTTTGGGTCACATTCTGGACCTTTTCGCCGGAATGGGAAAGGTCAGCACCGGCCGGATGTTTTCGGGCACCGCGCTTTATGTCGACGCGGACGTGATGTTCGCCGCCGTTCTTGGCGGCACGGTCTGGATGAAATCCGATGCCTCGACCGAGGCCGCTTTTCTTGCCGCAGGCTCGCGACCTTTCACCTTTCAGCGCAAGTCCGGCCTGCAAGAGGCCCGCAGCCTGATAAGCCTGCCCGACAGCGCCATGGATGATCCCGCCGAGGCGCTGGGCTGGGCGCACCTTTCGCTGCCCCCGGCCAGGGCAGCGGCGGAGATCAAGCGCCGGGAGAAAACGCGCAAATCTCGGGCTGGATGACTTTGCCGAGAGGCTTGGCAGCGCTGGTGGCGTGGCAATTGGGTCGTGTTTCAAAGCTCTCAAGGGAAATCGGGCGCGTT
>JANXPK010000459.1 GCA_025357355.1 Rhodobacterales bacterium | reverse complement strand
GCCGAGCAGTTCCAGCGCCGCCTGCCGCGCGACCAAACCCTCTGCCATCCCGACCTCTTGCTGCCTTGGCCCCCGCGCTTATATGAAGAGGTCAGGAATGCCAAGGAAGCCCGATGCCAGACCAGCCCGCCCTACCCCCCGAAGCCCAACGCGCCCTGGCCGAGGCCGAGGCCCGCCGCGCCGCCACCGCCCCCGTCGCGCTGCCGCCCGAGCTTGGCGGCCGCAAGGGACTTGAGCCGGTACGCTATGGCGATTGGGAGAAGAAGGGTCTGGCGGTCGATTTCTGACACCTTCCCCGGTTGCAAGTTCGGATGCCTCTGGCGGGAATGTTTTCAAAGGAACAATTGCAAGGATGCGCCCCGGCCCACGGGGTCCCTACAACCCTGTGAAAGCTTCACGCGCGACGGGGGCGCCTTGCTCGTTGTGGTCATCGGGACCGCTCCCTGTACCGCACCCCAATTCTGGCCAGACGTGGCAAGGGCGGTATGACGCCAGTTGGAATCGCACGACAGCGCCTGACAACTGATCGGCGCGGCCTTAAATCCTCTCAAGCAGCGCTGTCAGAGGGCAATGCCCGACCGCCGGGTGGGCATCCATCGGCTTCGGTCAAAGCTTTATGGTGACGACCCCCAACTGGTAAGCCTCGTGACGGCGGTAGGGAATGCCCGCCCTTCGGGGGCGGTCGGGCATTGCCCGGCGCTGCGCTTGTCACCGGGCAAGAAAAAGAAGATCGGGTTTGGGTCGATCTGGAATCATCTCGCCCTAACGAATCCTTACTCGGCACATTGCTCCTTTGAAAATGCTCCCGCCGGAGGCATCCGACGCCTCAGTCTGGTGCTAGGTCAAAGACCCAGCACATCCATCATATCATAGCGCCCCGGCTTTTGCCCTTGCCCCCAAAGCGCCGCCCGCAACGCGCCGCGGGCAAAGATCTGGCGGTCGGTCGCCACGTGGCGCAGCACGATGCGTTCGCCATCGGCGGCAAAGATCACCTCATGCTCACCCACGATGTCGCCACCCCGGATCGACGAAAAGCCGATGGTTCCTTGGGCCCGCGCCCCGGTGATGCCGTCACGACCGGCAATGCGCACATCCTCCAGCCGCACCTGCCGCCCGGACGCTGCCGCCTGACCCAGCATCAGCGCGGTGCCCGAGGGCGCGTCGACTTTCATGCGGTGGTGGGCCTCGACGATCTCGAGGTCCCAGTCGGCATCCAGCGCCTGCGCCACCTTTTGCGTCAGGCGGGTCAGGAGGTTGACGCCCAGGCTCATGTTGCCAGCCTGGATGATCACCGCGTGATGGGCGGCAAGGTCAAGCTTGCGGTGATGTTCGGCCGCAAGCCCGGTGGTCCCCACCACATGCACGGCACGGGCCTGCGCCGCGAGGGCTGCGAATTCGACCGTGGCCGCGGGGGCGGTAAAATCGACCACTGCCTGAGCCTTCACGAATGCCTCAAGTGGGTCATCGGTCACCAGAACCCCGATCTCTGCCCCGCCCATTGCTGTACCGACGTCGCGGCCGATCCACGGATGCCCCTGCCGCTCGACGCAACCCACCAGTTTGGCCCGGTCAGAGCCGGTGATCAGTTTGACCAGCATCTGCCCCATGCGGCCTGAAGCGCCTGTGACAACGATTCCCGGGTGGTTGCTCATGGGATCCTCCTGTTGGCATGGCTTTAGCGCCTTCGGGCCGGGGCGGAAAGCCTGCCGTTGCAGGTCCGGTGGTTTGGGCATAATGGGGCGCCATGGCCAAACACACCTCCCCTCAAGGTCCGCGTCAGCGTCAGCTTCGTGTTGGCGAGATGATCCGTCGCATCCTGTCCGAGCTTTTGATGCAGGGCGAAATCCATGACCCGGCGCTGAACGCGATGTCGATCTCGATCGGCGAAGTGGTGATGTCGCCCGATCTTCATGTCGCCACGATTCACGTCACGCCGTTGATGGGCGGCGCCTCGGTGGCCGAAGCGGTGGCCGCCCTGTCGCGGAACGCTTGGATTTTGCGCAAGCGGGTGGCGGCGGAACTGTCCCTGCGCGCGGCGCCGGAATTGCGGTTTCGCGCCGACGAGACCTTTGACCGTCTGGACGCCGCGCGCAAACTGTTCGCTGACCCGGTGGTGCAGCGCGACATTGCGGCAAGGGACAACGAGCCCTGCACCACGCCCAAGAATGGACCTGAGGGCGCGTGATGCGGCTGGTCCTGATCCTGCTGGCCGCCCTGAGTGCTGGCAGCGCTGCGGCCCGTTGCCGCAACATGACCTTCGAGGCGGTGCCGTATTCGGTCTGCGAAGCCCATCGGGGCGACGACCTGCGGCTGTTCCTGAACGGACCGTCGGGGCCCTTTGGCGGCTTTGACGCCGTGCAGACCGACCTTTCCCGGCAGGGTCTGACGCTGGGATTTGCGATGAATGCCGGAATGTTCAAGCCTGATCTGTCGCCGGTGGGCCTGTATGTGGAAAACGGCAAGACACTGACACCAATCGTCACCTCGGACGGGCCGGGCAATTTCGGGCTGCTGCCCAATGGCGTCTTCTGCATCGGAACCCAGTTTGCGGTGATCGAAGCCCGGCTTTTTGCCGAGTCGAAACCGGCTTGCCGCTTTGCCAGCCAGTCTGGTCCGATGCTGGTGATCGCGGGGAGTGAACATCCGTCCTTCAAGGCCAATTCAACCTCGATGCACATCCGCAACGGGGTTGGGGTCAGTGCCGATGGCAAGACCGCCTGGTTCGTCATCGCCAACAGTCCGGTGAATTTCGACAGCTTCGCCCGTCTGTTCCGCGACGGGCTGGGCGCGCCAAACGCACTGTATTTCGACGGCTCGGTGTCACGCCTTTACGCGCCGGAATTGGGCCGGCCGGGAACGGGATTCGACATCGGGCCGATCGTCGGGCTGGTCATGCCCAAGGCGGGCACCTGATGGCGCGCGGGCGCAAGGGGCGGGCGGTGTCGGGCTGGCTGGTGGTCGACAAACCTGCGGGTGTCACCTCCACTGCGGTGGTGAACAAGGTGAAATGGGCCTTTGGCGCACAGAAGGCCGGGCATGCGGGCACGCTTGACCCGGCGGCGACAGGCGTTCTGGCGGTGGCTTTGGGCGAAGCGACCAAGACCGTGCCTTTCATCACTGACGCACTGAAATGCTACCGATTCATGGTCAATTTGGGGTCTTCCACCACAACCGACGATGCCGAGGGCGCCGTCATCGCGACGTCGAATTTGCGACCATCGGA
>JANXPK010000445.1 GCA_025357355.1 Rhodobacterales bacterium | reverse complement strand
ATGATGTACTTCTCCGAAATCGCCCTGATATGTGCCCGAACGCTGGTTCGCAAAAACGCCTGCGCCTCCAGCACCTGCCGCGGATTCTCCGCCCGCCGCAGCGCCTCATAGGCCTCCAGCGGGAACTTGGCGTCCACCACGATCGGCCCCGGCGGGTTGGGCAGATGGATCAGACAATCCGCCCGCTTGCCGTTCGACAGCGTCGCCTGCATGGTAAACGCATCCGACGGCAGCGCCTTGCCCACGATGTCATGCAACTGGATCTCGCCAAAGGCGCCCCGTGTCTGCTTGTTGGACAGAATATCCTGCAATCCCAGCACGTTGCCCGACAGCTTTTCAATGTTGGCCTGCGCTTTGTCGATGGTCTCCAGTCGCATCTGCAAGTCACCCAGACTGCGCGCCGTCCGCATCGAGGTGCCCTGCAACGCCTCTGTCATGGCGCGTTGCACCTCGGCCAGTCGCTGCTCCATCAGTTGCAGCATCGCGGTTTGGCTGACCGTCTGCGCTTCGGAAACATGATGCAGACCGCCTGCCAGCCGTTCCTGCCCGTCCGACAGACCCTGCACCCGATTGGACAACCACCCCAGTTCCCGCATCAACGGCGCAGACTCGCGCCCCGCCGCCCGCAAGATCAAGAGAAGCAGCAAAAGTACCACAACCGCAGCGCCGCCCAACAGCAGCACCTCGGGCGAATTCCACACATAACTGACCCCGAACAGCGCGATCATCGCCGTCCGAACAATCGTTCGATATCGGCCAGCTTCAGCTCCACATAGGTCGGCCGCCCGTGGTTGCACTGGCCTGAATGCGGTGTGACCTCCATCTCGCGCAGCAGCGCGTTCATCTCTTCGGCCCGCATCTGCCGCCCGGAACGCACCGAGCCGTGGCAGGCCATCCGGCTCAAGATCGCGTCCATCTTCAGCTGCAAGCTCTGCGATTGCCCCAGATCGGCCAACTCATCCAGCACGTCCCGCAGCAACGCCGCCGCCGACACCACCCCCAGAATCGCCGGGGTTTCCCGCACCGCCACTGCCCCGCCGCCGAACGGTTCCACAACCAGACCCAACTTCGCCAGATCGCCCGCGACCTCTAGCAACCTTGTCGCATCCCCGGCAGAAAGCTCCACGATTTCAGGGATCAGCAAGGCTTGCGCCTTGACACCCGTCGCCGCCATCTGCGCCTTCAGCCGCTCATAAACCAACCGCTCATGCGCCGCATGCTGATCGACGATCACCAGACCCGTCGCGGTCTGAGCGATGATGTAATTCTCATGCACCTGCGCCCGTGCCGCCCCCAAGGGTCCTTCGGCCGCAACTGCGTCTTCGACCCGCGCCACTGGTTCCTCGGCAAAGCCCGGTGCCTGAAAGGCCAGGGCGCGGCTCAAGCTGCCCTGCGACGGCCGGTCCATCTGATAGACCCGTGCCTCAGGCCGAAACGCCGCCAGCGTCGCGGCCCCGACGGTCGACGACGCCCGATGCCCCGCCCCCGCCAAAGCCGTCTTCAGCCCGGTGATGATCAGCGACCGCGCCGCCTCGGGCTCACGAAACCGCACTTCGGATTTGGCTGGATGCACATTCACGTCAACCCGTTCGGGATCGCAGATCAGGTTCAGCACCGCCGCCGGATGTCGGTCACGACTGAGGAAATCGTAATAGGCGACGCGCAACGCCCCGAGCAGCATCCGGTCCAGCACCGGCCTGCCATTGACAAAGACGAATTGGTGCGCCGACGAGCCGCGCGAATAGGTCGGCAACGCGGCATATCCAACCAGTCGCAACCCTTCCCGTTCCACATCAATCCGCAGCGCATTCCCGGTGAATTCGACCCCCAGGACACGCGAAAGCCGCCCGTGCAGCGCGTCGAAGAAATCGCCATTCTCAGGATCGGCGCGAAAGATCTGCCGCGGCGCCTCGCCCTCCGACACCTCTGACAGCACGAACCCCACATGCGGCTCGGCCATCGCCAGCCGCCGCACCACCTCGACAATCGCCCCCGCCTCTGACCGGTCACTACGCAGAAACTTCAGCCGCGCGGGCGTCGCGTAAAAGAGATCGCGCAGCTCCACGACGGTCCCGCGCACCGCCGCCGCAGGCCGGACCGCCCCTATCCGCCCGCCTGTCACCGTCAACGAAGCCCCATCATGCCCCTCGGCGCGTG
>JANXPK010000397.1 GCA_025357355.1 Rhodobacterales bacterium | reverse complement strand
GGCCACTACGCCTTTCTGAAATCGGATGCCCCACCGGCGGCCGTGCAGGAAATGGAACGCCTGATGCGCCTGCATGACGATGTCATGCGCGTGCTGACCATCAAGGTCGACAAGCACGCCGATGGCCCCTCGGTCCAGATGCAAAAGCGTGACGACCGCGAACGCGGCGACCGCGATGGCGGCATGGGCTTTGGCGGCGAACGTCGCGAGCGCAGCTTTGGCGACCGTCCCGAGCGCAGCTTTGGCGGTGACCGTCCCGAGCGTTCGGGTGGTTTCGGTGGCGACCGCGGGGCTCCGTCGAGCTTTGGCGGCGGCCCGCGTCGTTGATCAGGAAAGGACCATAACATGGCGAACAAACCGTTTTTCCGCCGCCGCAAGGTCTGCCCCTTCTCGGGCGACAATGCGCCAGCCATCGACTACAAGGACACCCGCCTTCTGCAGCGCTACATCTCCGAGCGTGGCAAGATCGTCCCGTCCCGCATCACCGCCGTCTCGGCCAAGAAGCAGCGTGAACTCGCCGCCGCCATCAAGCGCGCGCGTTTCCTCGCCCTTCTGCCCTATGCCGTGAAATAAGGAGCACCAGACCATGCAAGTGATCCTGTTGGAACGTGTGGCCAAGTTGGGCCAGATGGGCGAGGTTGTCACCGTCAAGGACGGGTTTGCCCGCAACTTCCTGCTGCCGCAAGGCAAGGCGTTGCGCGCGAACGAAGGCAACATCAAGTCGTTCGAGGCCAAGAAAGCCCAGCTTCAGGCCGTGAACCTTGAAACCAAGAAAGAAGCCGACGCCGTGGGCGTCAAGCTCGACGGCCAGATCTTCACCGTGATCCGCTCCGCCTCCGATGGCGGCGCGCTCTACGGCTCGGTCACCACCCGTGACGCGGCCGAGGCTGCCACCGAGGCGGGATTCACTGTCGGCCGTGGTCAGGTGGTTCTTGACCGCCCGATCAAGGAACTGGGCATGCACACCGTCTCGGTGACCCTGCACCCGGAGGTGACCGTCAAGGTGCGTCTCAACGTGGCCCGCTCAGTCGAAGAGGCCGAACTGCAAGCCGCCGGCAAGTCGATCCAGGCCATTGCCGCCGAAGCCGAAGCCGCCGCCGAGTTCGAGATCGCCGAACTGTTCGACGACATCGGTGCCGCCAACGACATCGACCCGCGCGACGCCCGTTAAGGCCAGCGCCGACCCCATGGAACCGCGCGGGCGCAACCCCGCGCGGTTTTGCCTTGCCCCTCGACCCGCACCACGCCCGACCCGGCAACGTCGGTTTGCCAAACCAGTGCTTGCTGGACGACACCAACTGCTCTGCTGATAGCGGCGACATCCTGATCCTCTGATTCTGGTGCCCGCCGACCCAGATCGCGCGGCCCGTCCTGTCTCTGGGCCGCGCGACCAGAACGGCCTCCGCCGCCGCAGCGCATTCTTCAAATTGTCGATCTGCGGTCGCAAACGGGCCAGCACAGTGGCCACCGCCGCTTAGACCACGATGAATGTTGATGGAAACATCATGATGGCCGCTTGATCTGCAAGGCCGCTTTCGGC
>JANXPK010000390.1 GCA_025357355.1 Rhodobacterales bacterium | reverse complement strand
GCGATCTCTTCAACGAGGAAGAATGCTACAATTTTTTCAAAGCTGCAGGTTATGAAACCGAATGAACGCAACACGCTCTAGGGCAAGATGATTCTGGATGGAATCTCGCGACATCTCCTAGCACATGACCAGCGCAGCCTTGCATCCTTTCAGCCAGCGATATCAGAGGGCAACGCCCGACCGCCGGGTGGGCATCATTCGGTTTCGGTCAAAGCTTTACGGTGACGACCTCCAGCCGGCAAGCTTCGTGACGACGGTAGGGAATGCCCGCCCGATGGGCGGTCGGGCATTGCCCGGCGCCGCGCTTGATTCCGGGCAAGAAGGTGAAGGTAGGGTTTGGTTCGATCTGTAATCATCTTCTTGCCCGGAATCAAGCGCAGCGCCGGGCAATGCCCGACCGCCGATCGGGCGGGCATTTCCTACCGTCGTCACGAAGCTTGCTGGCTGGAGGTCGTCACCGTAAAGCTTTGACCGAAACCGAATGATGCCCACCCGGCGGTCGGGCGTTGCCCTCTGATATCGCTGGCTGAAAGGATGCAAGGCTGCGCTGGTCATGTGCCAGGAGATGTCGCGAGATTCCATCCAGAGTCATCTTGCCCTAGGGCGTGTTGCGCTCATTCGGTTTCATAACCTGCAGCTTTGAAGAAATTGTAGCATTCTTCCTCGTTGAAGAGATCGCAGACGTGACCGACGGCTTGCCAGAGTTGGTCATAAGTTCGGGCTGCGGCCTTTCGGATCAGGGCCTTGAGCTTGGAAAATGCCATCTCGATGGGGTTGAGATCGGGGGAGTATGGTGGCAGGAACAGGAACCACGCGCCGATGTCTTTCAGGATGGCTGCGGCTTTTGGGCTTTTGTGGGTGGCGAGGTTGTCGGGGATGACGACGTCGCCTTTGTGCAGGGTCGGGGCCAGTTGGGTTGCGACGTAGAGGTCGAAGAGTTCGCGGTTGATCGGCCCGCCGATGACCCAGGGCGCGTCCAGCCGGTCATGGCGCAGAGCGGCGATGAAGGTCTGGGTGTTCCAGTGGCCAAAGGGGGCGTGATCGACGAGCCGCACCCCGCAAGGGGACCATCCGGTGGTCTTGGCCATGTTGGTCTTGAGCGAGGTTTCGTCGATAAACCCTATCCGCGTCAGCATGTTGCGCATGAAGGGCTGGCGGTGGTTGATCCAGACATCGCGCGCCCGTGCGACATCAGGCCGCTTCTGCTCGACGGCGCGCAGGTCTTTTTTTGTGTGTCAGGTCAAGACCGCGCAGACATCGCCAGATCGACGTGCGGTGCGCCTCAATACCTTTGGTCTCGCGCAGCTCGATCACCAGTTCATCCAGCGTCAGGTCGCGCTTTTCCGCGATCCGGCCCTCGATCCAGCCCGCCACGCCCGCCAGCTTGCCGTGCCCGCCGCCATTGCCCTGCGCCAAGGGTGCCAATGCCCCGGTCGCCCGCTTCAGGATCACCATGTCGTTCACGAACTTGATCGACACCCGGAACCGCGCCGCCGCAGCGCGATGCGTGTGACCTTCCGCAACGAAATCAACAACCCGTTGACGAAGCTCCATAGGAAGTGGTTTACCCATCATTGACCCTAAAATCTGCCACAATAGTCGGGAATCACAAATCAAGCTCCAAGGGAATCCTGAATCGCAATGACCGCAACACGCGCTAGCAACTGCCCATGCGCCCAGAGGGCGTCATCAAAGGCAGCAGGGGCGGGATGCTCCGGGGTCAAACGGTATTCAGGCGAGGCGACCTGAAGTCGCGTCAGTTTCGCGATCCGTGAAGCCAGACCAAGGTGGGTGACAGGACTTCCGGCCGAATAGGCACCGCCGGCTCTGTTGATGGCGTGGATGCCCCCTCCTGACGGCATTGCAATGTGCCAATGTGATGATTGTTGAAGCCATCACAGAAAGAGAGGACATCCATGTCGGACGTTACCATCATCGGCATTGACCTTGCAAAGCGCGTTTTCCAGTCGCATGGCGCGCGCGCCGACGGGTCGGTTGTGTTTC
>JANXPK010000379.1 GCA_025357355.1 Rhodobacterales bacterium | reverse complement strand
CAGCCAGACATTCGTGGCGCTGACGTCGTTCCCAGGTATCATAACCTGCAATGATGTCCGCGACTTCAGTGCCGATCACTGTTGCGCGCGGCTTCCCCCAAAGGGGGGAAAACCTCCTTAGCATGCAGCCACTCCAAATCTTGTTCAATCGAGACTGGTGAAAAGCTTGCGCAGGGATCGTGGCGAATGGGTGCCACGGGTTCACATGCGACGTCCTTTGCAAATCACCTTTGGTTCGACGCAGTCGCCCTTTCAGTTTCAACGCTTGTCGTTGGGCCTAGGGGCAGCCCATCCGACCTATTGATACTTTGTCCGATACTTCACTTGAACTCCGGTTCGACCTGCCACTGCCGTGACGGATCTAAACCCGCGCTATCGTTACAACTCAGTAAGATGAATCGCGTTTCAAGCATCTTACCCAGACTGCACCCAATCAAATCAAATTATCCTGATAACGGCCGGAATCTGAGAATCCATTGCAGTTTGGCTCGCGGCGGCGACCGCAAATCAGTTATTTAATCGCGGGTTTCACCCGGGGGTGGAAATCAATCCGCCAGGGTTGCAAACTTGACGGCACCGTTCACGAGCAGGAATGCAGCTCCATTGGGCCCCAGCGTCAACGTTTGGCCCTTCAGGTTAGCATCCAAGGTCGGCCCCGTCAGGCCCGCCACGCCCGCAACTTGAACCGCTTGCGCCTCGGGCGAGAGATTGAAGACGCACAAAAGCGTGTCGCCCCTGGTGAAGGCCAACAGGGGTTCCGGCAGAACGATGAACTGCGTTGCCCCGCTCATAAGGGCAGGGGTGGCTTTGCGGTAGCCGATCATTGTCCGATAGGTTTCCAGCACGGACCCCGCCACGCCCTGTTGGCTGGCGACATTGCGCGCCAGTTGCGGGGCCTTTACCGGCAGCCAGGGTTTGCCCTTGGTGAAGCCACCGTTGGGGGAAGCGTCCCAGACCATCGGCGTGCGTGTGTTGTCGCGGCCAATGGGTTCGGGCCAGAAGTTGATGCCTTGCGGGTCGGTCAGTTCCGAAAGCGCAAGTTCGGTGTCGGTCTGGCCCAGCTCCTCGCCCTCCCACAGGCAGATCGAGCCCTGGAACGACAAAAGCAGCGTTCCGGCCTGTTTGGCCAGCGCATCCTGGCTGATGCCATGCTTGGCCCAGCGGGTCGCTTGCCGCACCACGTCATGGTTGGAAAACGCCCACATTGGCCAGCCATCCGGTGCGCCCGCGAAGAACGCGCCGATCTTGCTGCGGAAAAAGGCAGCGGAATAGTCGTAACCCATCATGTCAAAGCTGTAGCACTGGTTCAGACGACCGGGTTGGGTGTATTCGCCCATCATTTCGATCGGATGATTACTTTCGCCCATTTCGCCTACCGTCGAGGTGCCGGGGAATTCGTCCATCAGGTCCCGGATGCGTTCCAGCCACGGCAGGTTCTCTGGCTGGTTCTTGGAATAGAGGTGGTACTGCATCTCATACGGGTTGCCGGGGGCTACGGGTTTGATGCGATAGTCGGCTGCATCGTGGCGCAAAAGTTTGTCATGGAAGAAGAAGTTGACCGTGTCAAAACGGAAGCCGTCTGTGCCACGTTCCAGCCAGAACCGCATGTTAGCAAGATGGAACTCCTGCACCTCGGGGTTGTGGAAGTTCATGTCGGGTTGCTGCGACAGGAAGTTATGGAAGTAGTATTGCTTACGACGCGCATCCCATTGCCACGCCGGGCCGCCGAACACCGACAGCCAGTTGCTGGGCGGCGTGCCGTCATGGCGGGGATCGACCCAGACATACCAGTCGGTTTTGGGGTTATTGCGCGACGAGCGGCTTTCAACAAAGGCGGGGTGTTGGTCGGAGGTGTGATTCATCACCTGGTCGATGATGACCTTGAGGCCTAGTTTGTGGGCTGCGGCAATCAGGGCGTCGTAGTCCTTGAGCGTGCCAAAGACCGGATCGACATCAGTGTAATTTGACACGTCATAGCCCATGTCGAGCATTGGCGAGGTAAAGATCGGGCTTAGCCAGACCGCATCCGCACCCAGATCGGCAATGTGGGGCAGGCGGCGGGTAATTCCCTTCAGGTCGCCAATGCCGTCGCCGTCGTCATCCTGAAACGACCGCGGATAGACCTGATAGGTCACCGATCCTCGCCACCAATCCGTCATAGCAGTTCTCCTCGTCCGCGATTTGGCAAGCCACACCGGCAGGTGCCAAGACTTGCCCCGATTGCCATCAGCCTCTACGCATTTCCGCCCGCCGGGGTCAAGATGTGGCAAAGCTGGTGACAGCGGTGTCGGGCCTTGCCAGAGTGGTGCCATAGTGCGGATTGCGTTGATCGTTGGCCTATTGCTTGCCGCCTGCGAACCGCGGGCGCCTGCACAGCATCCGGTTGCCATTGCGGCCCCCGTGCTGGTGATCGCGCCGCAATTCGACGACACCAGCCCGCATGAAGCGGTCGGGCGGTTGCCGATGCGTTTCCCGGTTCATGGCGTTGACCTGTCGCGCTTTCAGCAAGGGATCGACTGGAATCGGGCGCGAGGATCGGGCGTGAACTTTGCCTTTGTGAAGGCGACCGAAGGCGGCGATGGCTATGATCCGTTGTTTCCCAGCCACTGGACCAAGGCGGCGGCAGTTGGCGTGCGGCGGGGTGCCTATCATCTGTACTATCATTGTCGCCCGGCGATCCAGCAAGCCCGCTGGTTCATCGCCCATGTGCCCCGCGACCCAGATGCCCTGCCGCCGGTTCTGGACATGGAATGGACGCCGACCTCACCCACCTGCCGGGTCCGCCACGCGCCCGCCGAAATCCGTGCCGAGGCGCGGGTGTTTCTGAACGTAGTGGGCGCGCACTATGGTCGGACGCCAATCCTCTACTCCACGCCGGATTTCTTTCACGACAACGACTTGGGCAAACTGACCGGCGTCACGTTCTGGTTGCGGTCGGTTGCTGCACCGGTTGCGCAGACCTATCCCGGGCAAAATTGGACCTTCTGGCAGTATACCGGGACAGGTGTGGTGCCGGGAATTCCCGGTAAGGTCGACCTGAGCGTATTTGCCGGGTCAGCAGAGGAGTGGGGGCGTGGGTCGGCGGCCACTGACGCGCATCAGCGTTGGTATTAGGGTTGTTCTGGAGTAGCGTTGGCCCAACAAGGAGGTGCGCCATGATGAAGAACCGCTCTTGGGACGACTGGATTGCCCAGTACAGTCAAAGCCACCAGAACCCGTTGAACCAGTTGACCCACACATTCGGCATCCCGATGATCGTGATATCGATTGTTCTGGCGCTGCTCGCGTTCATATTC
>JANXPK010000344.1 GCA_025357355.1 Rhodobacterales bacterium | reverse complement strand
GCCAAGCCCATTGAGATAGCAGAAAGCGGCTCACCCATTTGGCGCATAGCCGTTGCATACCCATGCGAACGGCGCGCGTCTTCGGCTGGCCAAGCTTGCCATCGACACCGGCTATGAAGCTCCGGCCGTCTATGCCTGGTCGCGGCGGCAGGGGGTGGCGCAGGTCGCACCGGTGAAAGGCGTCGAAGGGTTCAACCGTTCAAGCCCGGTGTCGGGCCCGACCTATGTAGATGTCACCGACGCGGGCAAACGCCTGCGGCGGGGCGCCCGGCTCTGGACGGTGGCGGTCTCGACCTTCAAGGCGGAAACCTATCGCCATCTCGGCCTGCCGCGCCCGACGAAGGAGGAACAGGCCGATGGCGTGCAGCACCCGCCCGGCACCGTGCATCTGCCCGATTGGGTGGAAAGCGAATGGCTGAAGCAGCTGGTGGCCGAGGAACTGGTCACCGTGCGCACCAAGCGCGGTTTTGCCCGACTCGAATGGCAGAAGCTGCGCGAGCGGAACGAGGCGCTGGACTGCCGGGTCTACGCCCGCGCCGCCGCCTGGATCGTCGGGGCCGATCGTTGGTCAGAGGCGCGATGGGCCGATTTGGAGGCGCAGGTGGCGGGGGATGGCAAGGATGATGGGGGTCACGACAAGGCCGCAGCCGGATCCATCCGTGCGGTGCGCCGTCCGGCGCGGCGCAGGTCTGTGGCGTCGAACTACATGCGGTGATCGGCCAGGGCTTGGGGCTGCGTCATTGCAGGCAACATTTCTTGTACTTCCTGCCACTGCCGCAAGGACAGGGGTCGTTGCGGCCCACCGGTGGCGCAGGGTTCTTGAAGAACTCGGTCCAGGGAGCCACGCGCAGATCGTTGCTGACCTTGAGCGCCTTCTGCTGCTCGAAGAATGCATCTGTGTAGCAGTGCCATTTCGACAGTTCGGCGATGGAATCGGTGATCGGGCCTTTTTCGTAGCGGGGGTTGCCGGGGACGCCATTCGCATCACGGGTGGCGTGCAGATCTTCGAGAAAATGCGAGAAGTCGCAGTAATCCTTGGGGATCACGCCCTTATCGAAAAGCTCGCGAACCGCTTCGGCCATGTCCTCAAGCCCAAGATCGGAAATTGCCTCGGTCCACCCCAGCAGCACATCGGTCGATGCCTTGACGTGGCGCGCCCGGAAAGTCCGGATGAAATCCTCGATCGCGGGGCGTTGTTCAGGATGAAGGTCCGCGATCACGACCAAGGCGCTCATGAGCGAGCTGCGCGCGAAATCATCGGCGCGCAGGTCAAGAATGGCATCAAACAAAGGCCGCAGATCGCCGTCGAAGGTACCAGCGATGACGCGAAAGCTGACTTCCGTCACCGCATCGCCAAGGGTGTGATCGAGGGTTCTGGTCGGGCGGCGCAGCAGGTGAAGCAATGGGCGATAGGCATGCGTTACTTGCCATTCGCCAAGCAGATAAAAGACCGGGATGAGTGCGACCAGATCAGCGTCGCGCATGGAGGACACCTGTTGGCGTCCGATCCGTTCAACCAGTTCGACGAAAATCGGTGTCATTTCTTCACGCCGCTCGCCTGCGACGGCCATGGCAGCTTTTGGGAAAATGTCGTTCCGCGCGAGATCGCGCATTATTTCGGAGGGGGTCATGGATTCGCTTTCAACGGGCGGCAAGTCTCTCAAGTGCAACGCTTTCAAGCTTATGGTCAAATCAAATGACGACGATTGCAGAACTCCGCTCCCGCCGCGACACCCTCACGTTTTATCCGTTCGTGATGATGGATGTGCCTGCAGGCAACACCCTGCCGAACCCTTACAGTGCCAATGCCGCCACGCCAGGCCAGCCCGCCTATCCCTGGCGCGGACGGATCGCCATTTCGCCCGCCGATGGCCAGACCGGAACGGTTAACACGACGGCGGCGGCCGCCATGAAGTTCGTCGTCGGTCGCTTCTTCGACGAGGTGCTTAATCGCGCACTGCTCGCGAGCGTGCCCGAGC
>JANXPK010000341.1 GCA_025357355.1 Rhodobacterales bacterium | reverse complement strand
GCTGGAGGATTGAGCATGGCCTCTGACGCCGAACAGCAGCTGGCCCGCAGCAACACAAGGTTGAACTGGCTGATGTCGGCACCTGCCTTGATCGTGCTGGCCCTGACGGCGACGCTGCCTTTTCTGGGGGTGCTGGTCTATTCGTTCCTGACGCCCGGCCAATATGGTAACGTGGTGTGGACGTTTTCGACTGATGGCTGGCTGGGGCTGATCCTGACCCGCGATGTGTTCGACGGCACCCTGGTCTGGGCCGATGCCCATATCACCATCATTCTGCGCACCGTCGAACTTGCCACGTTGACAACTGCCATCACCTTTGTGTTCGGCTTTCCAACTGCATGGTTCATCGCCACCCGTCCGCCAAAGTCGCGACCGATCTGGCTGTTTCTGATCACGATCCCGTTCTGGACCAACCTTCTGATCCGCACCTTTGCCATCAATGAGGTGATCCGCAACGAGGGGCTGATCAACACCGTGCTCTTGAAACTGGGAATGATCTCGCAGCCGCTGGAGATGATCTACAGCGACGGCGCCGTGCTTCTGGGCATGGGATACGCCTATTTCCCACTGATGGTGCTGCCGCTCTTTGCAGCGATGGACCGCTTTGACATGCGGCTTCTGGAGGCAGGCTATGACCTTTACGCGTCGCGCCTGTCGGTGTTGTGGCGCATCGTCATTCCAGTGGTGCGCCCGGGAGTGATCGCCGGCTGCATTCTGGTCTTCATTCCCGCACTGGGCGCCTATGTCACGCCCCGTGTGCTGGGCGGCGGCAAGAACATGATGCTGAGCAACTTTGTCGAGCTGCAATTCGGCCAGGGCCGCAACTGGCCGCTCGGGGCGTCCGTGTCGATCACGCTGGGGGCTATCACCTTGATTGCCATGCTGGTCATTCTGCGGGTGACCAGCCGGGATATGCCGCGATGAAACGCTTTTCGGTCTCGGCGATGCCCGGTTTTACCATCATGGCGATTGCGGCCTTCGTGGTGCTGTATCTTCCGATCCTTACGATCGTGACCTACAGCTTCAACGGTGGCAAAGCCATTTCGGATTGGGGCGGGTTTTCGCTGCGGTGGTATCACGCCGCCTGGCTCAATTCCGCCGTTCAGGACGCAACTATTCGCAGCCTGATCATTGCCAGCTGGGCCACGCTGATCTCGACGGTGCTGGCCACCCCTGCCGCCCTTGCCACCACCCGCACAGCGCCATTCCGCGGCCGGTCGTTCATCTATCTGATGATCAACCAGACCCTTGTCGTGCCAGAGATCGTACCGGCGGTGGCTTTGCTGATCTTCTTTGCTAACATCAAGATCCAGACGGGATATCAGGGGCTTGGCTATCTGGTGCTCGCCCATGTCATGTGGTGCATTCCTCTGGCCTACCTGCCGATCCGGGCGCGGCTGGAGGGTATGGACCTCAGCCTCGAAAACGCCGCCGCCGACCTTTACGCATCGCGTTGGCAAACACTGCGGCGGGTGACGTTGCCACTGTTGATGCCCGGCATCATTGCCGGGGCGATGCTGTGCTTCATCACCTCGCTCGACACCGTTGTCATCACCGAATTCGTGAAATCCGGTGGTCAGGACACGCTTGCGACTTATATGCTGGGCCAGTTCCGCCGTGGCATCACGCCAGAGATCAATGCCATCTCGACCGTCCTGCTGGTGCTGACCGTGCTTTTGCTGACCGCATTTTTCCTGCTGACAAGAAAGCGGGATTGAACCCGCAGACCACCTGCCTATCCAACCAAGGGAGACCATGATGAAGAAGCTACTACTGGCAAC
>JANXPK010000336.1 GCA_025357355.1 Rhodobacterales bacterium | reverse complement strand
CTTGGGCGGCGGGGCCGGGGATCACGCTGCTGTGCGGGCGGTTCGAGGGGGTGGATCAGCGGTTTCTGGACCACCACGCGATTGCAGAGGTTTCGCTGGGCGATTTCGTGCTGACCGGCGGCGAGATCGCGGCGCAGGCGGTGCTGGACGCCACGGTGCGGCTGTTGCCGGGGGTGCTGGGCAATCAAGCCTCGACCGAGGAGGAAAGCTTTTCGGACGGGCTGCTGGAGCACCCGCAATATACAAGACCCACCGTGTGGGAGGGGCTGGAGATACCGGCAGTTCTGCAATCGGGCAACCACGGCGAGATTGCGAAATGGCGGCGGGTGCAGAGTGAGGCGATCACGCGCGAGAGGCGACCGGATTTATGGGAGAAGGCGCGCAAGTAGGGGGGCGCTACCGAAATGTCCGAGGTTCGGACGGAGTGATTTATCATTTAATATCAGTGTATTGGAATTTTTCATTAACCTGATCTTAACCTGGTGGCACGGTTCTTGCCTAGAACGCATCGCTTGCAATCCACCACTTCACGCTCATCAATCCTTTGCGGACTTCCTCGCTTGCGCCAGCGAAAAAGGACCGCAAGGGACTGCTGAGCTTTCCCTGGCCATGCACGCCCGGCCCAACTGGCCCTAATCCGCCTCGTTGGCTTCGCGGATCTTCTTGGCGGCGTCCTTGTCGAACTTGACGCCCTTGGCTTCGAACAAGGCATCCAATTCGCCTGACAGTGTCATCTCGGTGACGATGTCGCAGCCGCCGACAAACTCGCCCTTCACGTACAGTTGCGGGACGGTCGGCCAATCGCTGTAATCCTTGATCCCTTGCCGGATCTCCGGATCTGACAACACGTCGACATCGGCATATTCGACGCCCATGTAATTCAGCACCCCCGCCACGCGGCTGGAAAACCCGCATTGCGGCATCATCTTGGTGCCCTTCATGAACAGAACCACGTCGTTCTGGGTCACGGCTTCCTTGATCTGGTCTTGTGCGCTCATCTTGCGATCCTTCGAATTAATCCGGCCTTCGCGTCAATCGGGGGCTTTGGTGGTCAGCGCCAGCGCGTGCAACTCGCCGCTGGCGCCGTCCATCTTGCCCTTCAGACTGGCATAGACCGCGCGCTGTTGCTGCACCCGGTTCATGCCCTTGAAACTCGCATCCACCACTTCGGCCGCCCAGTGGTTGCCGTCGCCCGCAAGGTCGGTGATCGTGATGCGCGCTGCCGGAAAGCTGGCGCGGATCAGGTTCTCGATGTCTTGGGCTTGCATGGCCATGCGGCACTCCTGACGGTTCATTCGAATGTAGGGCGGGGTTCATCCGGCTGCAAGAGAGCCTGTTCCACCGCACTACTGTGAAAAGATTTGGGCAAAGGTCCCGCGATAGCTGGCCGACAGCGCCTTCACGGGCGCCTCATCTGCCCCGAACCGCACGACCGACCCGCCAAACCGCCCGACCCGTGCCGCCGGCACCCCGGCCTCTGCTGCCCGCGCCAAAAGCTTGCCCGCCTGCGCCGGCCCGCACGCCAGCAGATAGCGCGCCTGATCTTCGCCATACAGCGTCGCGATGTCGCCCGCTGCCAGCGTGACACCCAAGCCCGCACCCTCTGCCATCTCGAACGCTGCCAACGCCAGCCCGCCGTCCGATAGGTCACAGCACGCCCGCAGTGCACGCCGATTGGCCCGCACGAACTCGCCGTGCTTGCGTTCGGCCACCAGATCCACTGGCGGTGCATCGCCCGCTTCAATCCCGAACGCCTCGGCCAACAATGCCGACTGCCCCAGATGGCCCTTGGTCGCACCAATCAGCACCGCCACATCCCCCTCGCGCGGGCTGCCAGCGATGATCTCATCCAGCATCATGATCCCCACGGCGCCAATCGTTGGCGTCGGCATGATCCCCTTGCCATCCGTCTCGTTATAAAGCGACACATTGCCCGACACGATTGGCATGTCGAGCGCGACACACGCCTCGCCAATCCCGCGCAAAGCCGCCACCAATTGTCCCATGATCTCGGGCTTCTCCGGGTTGCCGAAGTTGAGATTATCGGTCGTGGCCAATGGCTTGGCGCCCGAACTTACCAAGTTGCGATAAGCTTCCGCCACCGCCTGCTTGCCGCCCTCATAGGGGTTGGCCATCACATAACGCGGTGTGACGTCCGAGGTGAAGGCCAGCGCCTTGCCGGTGCCATGCACCCGCACCACCCCTGCGCCCATGCCGGGCCTGCGCACCGTATCCGCCCCGACCTGGCTGTCATACTGTTCCCAGACCCAGGCTTTGTGCGCATAGTTGGGCGAATTGATCAGCGCCGACAGTGCGGCTATCGCCCCGATCGCAGGCACTGGACCCAACGGCGCGGCCGGCAGCATCTCGACCCACGGCCGGTCGTATTCCGGCGCCGACGACGACAGCTTGGCCAGCGGCAGATCAGCCTTCACCTCATTGCCATGCAGCACCAGAAACCGGTCCTCGGCAATTGTCTCACCGACAATGGCGAAATCGAGGTCCCACTTGCCAAAGATCGCCCGCGCCTCGGCCTCTTTCTCGGGCCGCAGCACCATCAGCATCCGCTCCTGGCTTTCCGACAGCATCATCTCATAAGCCGTCATCCCGGTCTCACGCTGCGGCACCGCATCCAGCTGCAACCTGATCCCCAGACCGCCCTTGTCACCCATCTCGACCGCCGAACAGGTCAGCCCCGCTGCCCCCATGTCCTGAATGGAAATCACCGCGCCTGAAGCCATCAACTCCAGACAGGCCTCCAGC
>JANXPK010000325.1 GCA_025357355.1 Rhodobacterales bacterium | reverse complement strand
TGGCCGATATCGACGTGCTGGACACCTTGCCGCGGCGCGACCTTCTGGCGGGCTACGGCGAGGTCGTCAAATACGGACTGCTGGGCGATGCCGCGTTCTTTGACTGGCTGGAGCGTCATGGCCCAGCCGTGATCGGTGGCGATGGCGATGCGCGGCTGCGTGCCGTGACGCGGTCGGTCGAGATGAAGGCCGGGATCGTCGCGCGCGATGAGACCGAAGAGGGCGAACGGGCGCTGTTGAACCTTGGCCACACCTTCTGCCACGCGCTGGAAAAGGCGACGGGCTATTCCGACCGGCTGTTGCACGGCGAAGGCGTTGCCATCGGCTGTGCCCTGGCATTCGAGTTGTCGCAGCGGCTGGGCCTGTGTTCGCAAGAGGTTCCGAGCCGGGTCAGGGCGCATCTGAAGGCGTTGGGGATGAAAACCGATCTGGCCGACATTGCGGGCGATCTGCCCGATGCCGAGGCACTGTTGCGCCTAATGGGGCAGGACAAGAAGGTCGTGGACGGCCGCCTGCGCTTCATCCTGCCACGCGGGGTAGGCGAGGCGTTTGTCGCCGAGGACGTGCCGCCCGGTCAGGTGCAAAGACTGCTGTCCGAAGCGCTTGCCGCCCGGCACTAGCTGCCGCTGCAAGGGGGTCATCACCAACGTTGCCCGGTCAAGACAATGGGACTAGTCTCGGCCCGGTACGCTGGAATTGGCCAGCGCAGCGGGCGGAAGGAATTGGATCATGGCAATTTACACCAGTACCGGTGGCAACGGCTTTGCCAGCGCCGCAGGCGGCCACGGTGACCTGATCAATATGGAAGGCAACACACTCCTGCACCTGAACGACCTGGCCGAATTGGTCGACAACATCGGGGACACCTTCAGTTGCGGCATCGGCAACGACACGATCTGGGCCGGGCCCGGCAACGACATCATCCTTGGCGGGCTTGGCGACGATTATATCTCGGGCGGTCTGGGCTTTGACATCATGACGGGCGGCGGCGGGATCGACACCTATGACGCAACCTCGTTCACCGGCAACTATGTGTGGAACATGGCCACAGGCGTGACCAATGTCGCGGGCGAAAGTGCGGCGGGCTTTGAGGTTGGCGTGATGGGGGACGGCAATGACCTTGTCACCGGAACCAATGGCCGCGACACGATTTTCGGCGGCGGCGGCGATGACACATTGCGCGGCGGCGGCGGTCTGGACAATATCTACGGTGGCGACGGCAATGACCTGATCCAGGTCTTCAACGGTGAAACCGTCGACAATGTCCAGGGTGACCGGCAATTCAGTACCCGCGGCGTCGACATCAACACGCTCGACCTCAGCGCCATCACCGCGACGGGAGCCGTGGTTGATCTGGCTGCGGGAACCTGGGACATGTCGCCAAGTCAGCTCGTTTCGGCCACCATAAGCGAAATCTCGGTCGTCTATGGCACGCAACTGGGCGACACGTTGATCGGCACCATCCGTGACGTGACCATCGGCGACAACTCGTTCTACTATGGCAATGCGCTTTATGGTCAGGGCGGCGACGATCGGATCAGCGGCGATTTCGCCAACGACACCATTTACGGCGGCCCCGGCAACGACACCATTTTTGGCGGCGACGGCGTAGACAGTCTGAATGGCGACGACGGCAATGACACTTTCGTCGTACAGGCGGGCGAGCAGATCGACAATGTCTTCGGTGGCACCGGCTTTGACACGCTGGACCTGAGTGGTGTGGTGACCGCGCAGATTCTGGACATCAACCTCGCGACCGGTTTTCTGGATGATCAGGGCGCGCTGGGCGGGGCGGTCAACATCATCAGCATCGAACATGTCATCGGCACCCAGAACAGCGATGCGATCACCGGCGGTGCGGCCGCCGAAGTGCTGGAGGGCGGCGGCGGGATTGACATTGTGCATGGCGGCGGTGGTCGGGACCAACTTTATGGCGGGACTTTCGGCGACTTTCTCTATGGCGGCGGCGGCGATGACACGCTGGAGGGCGGAACATTTGGAGCGGACCGGCTCAGCGGCGGCGGTGGGGCCGATGTCTTCGTCTTCCAGGGTCGCTTTGCTGCCGATGTGATCAAGGACTTTCAGGGCGGGGTGGACCGGATCGACCTGACATTCTTTGGGCTTGATGCCATCACGGTGCTGTCCGATGCCCGGCAGACGCATGCGGATGTGCTGATCACCATCGACCGCGGCGACACGATCTTGCTGAAGAATTTTGATATCGGCCAATTGGATGCCAGTGACTTCATCTTGTGATGGGGCCAAAGGGCTGCTCGGGAGACGGTGGGGAACTCGGGAACTCGCGCACAGAACGCTTGACGCGGGGCCTTCTGTTTGGCCTATTCGGAGGGCTCTCGGGCGTACGGCCCTGTTGCCGTGGTTGATGAAATCTGGTTCGCATTCTCAAGGAGAACGAGCGTGACGCCCGAATACGACAGTTGCCCGGCAATGTTTCGCAACCAGCCGATCGGGTTCATCTTGGCAGTGCTGCTTATCCCGGTGGGTGTTGGCGCGGTGATCCTGATCTATTGGTATTTCAAGACCCGCAGCACGCGGCTGACGCTCTCGGGCAATGCCGTGCATATCGAGCGTGGTCTGCTGAGCAAGGAACACATTGACATCGACGCCAGAAAGATCCGCACCGTTACAGTGCTTCAAAGCTTTTGGCAGCGCCTGTTTGATGTGGGCACCATTGAAATCTTCACGGGGGGCGACGACGCCGAGTGTACCTTGCCCGGGATGCCCGAGCCCAACAAGGTCCGGGAATTCGTGCAAAGCCGCACACTCGACCCCATCGTGACCGAGCGTTAAGGACCTTGGCCCCGTCACCGGGATCAGGCGCCGGTGTCAGGCCCCGAAATAGGTCCTGGCCAAAACCGCCAGAATTTCGGCATAGCCGCGCACCAGTTCAAGCGGCACGCCGGTGCCGGTCAACTCGCCATCCACATGCACATGCTCAAAGACGCCACCCGGCGAGGCGCGGCCGCTGTTCTTGAGCTTGATCACACCGGTCACACCATCGACTTTGGCGAAAGGGTCGGCGGCAGCAAAGGGATCGCCCCCACCGGCACCGGGCAGAACCAGATTGAGATCATATTCCTGCTGCCAGTCGCTGCCTGACGGCGCATCGACCAGGGGCATGTTGCCTTCGATCTTGAATTCCTTGTCAGCGCATTTCACGTCAAGCTTCATCTGCCAGGCGTTGTTGGCATAGGCAAAGATTGCATCGCCGGTCCAGGTGCAGGCGGCACTGTCCCGCTGGCCCACATCAGGCACCGTGAAATTGTCGAAGCGAACCGAGTCGATCTGGGTGTTGTAGGTGACGGCAGTGGTGCCAGCCGCGGTCTGCTGCAGGTTCTTGATCAGGTCAGCGCCAAGCTGCTTGGCCGAGGATGGCGGATTTTCCGGCTTCAGGATCAGATCGCCCTTGAACGAGCCGTTCTGCGCCGGGGCCGAACCGGCCCGCAGGTAATTGGCGAGCATCGTCGTGGCGTCGGTGAATCCGTCCTGCTTGGCAACCACCGTGTAGCCGCCGGAATAGCTGATCCTTGGCAGGGTCTGGCTGGGGTTGTTCGGGTTCTTGATATTGCCCGCACCATTGATGGCACAGGCCTGGTCGATCCGGCTTAGCCCAAGCCACGCGCTGGCACCGGCTGAACACAGCACATCAAAAGTGGTGGTGGCACTGCGGTCATCAATGCTGCTTTTGAAGTTGTCCTTCAGGTCCGCCGAAAAAAGCGACGGCTGATTGATGTCCATCGTCAGCTTGACCGTCTCGGTGGTACTGTCGGCGAAAGCAGCGCTACCATACAGGGCAGTACAAATGAGACTCAGCGCGGAAAAGGCGGATCTGGTCATTTTCAGGTGTCCCTCTTGGAATAAATGCCCCCATCGGCATCACAAAGGCGGCTCGACGATGGCATGGTGACCGTGAAACGCAATGATGTCATGCCGCCCAGCAAAGCCATTTCCTCACAGTGAAAGCTAAGCAGCCTTGATGTCCAGAGCAAGCCAAATTTCGACGTCTTGCGCGGGCAGGCAGGGATCTCAAGAATCTGGACAGGTCTGACGCGGCTATCCGAAATTCGGAAAAACCCCAGAAACCGGGGCGGCTAACCCTGGCAGGATTCAGGTCAGTTCGTATCCAAAGTGAACCTTTCGCGGTTTCGTTCCGGTCTTCTGAGAGCGATGATCGCCATCAAGGAGCCTCGATAGGGCACCAAGACACAGCGACGAGTTCAAACGGGATGCGGTTCGGATCACGCAGAGAAGTGGTCTGACCATGCGTCAGGTTTCATCTGATTTGGGGATCGGGCTTTTGACGCTCGGCAAGTGGGTTCGGGCGATTTCTGAAGAGGCCAGGGTGCCTGCTCAGGATGCCGGGCTTCTGCGTGAGAACGAACGTCTGCGCAAAGAGAACCGTATTCTCCGGGATTTGAGCCGGACAAGAAGACAGTCCGGGGGCCTGTTTTCCCGGTGAATGTGGGAGGTTCCAAAAAAGCGGCGATGTTCTTCGCGGCTCAAAAGCCATGAGGTTTCAATATGTTGCGGAGTATCGTGGCAGCCTGACGCGGGGTCATCTGTGCCGCCTGATGGGCGTGACGGATGGTCGACTGCGCAGATGGAAGCATCGACCACCGTCGCATCGGCTGCGTCGCAACATGGTGCACATGGCCCATACAACGCAGGGCTCTCTTATGCCTTCATCGACATCCCATCCCTTGAGACCGCGTTGATCGAACGAGCGATAAAGTCAGGAAAAGACACCGGAAAAACTGCCAAGGTACCAATTGACCATCACCACCAATTTGTTCGCCGCATCTTCAGTCGTGGGAACCGGGGCCTCAACGGGCGGTTCTACGTTGGCTGATGGCAGCAGATCGGTGGCGAGTTGCGAAAGAACATCCTGATCAACGACACGCCGACGGTAATCCTCCCTGAAAGTAAGGGGCTGTATAAGTAGAATTTTCTCGGCAAGATGCATGAGGAGATTTTGAATGAAGACAAGCAGATACACTGATGAAGAGGGGACCGTGGCCCCTGATGGGGCCGCGTAAGCCCCGATGAACAGATCCTCGCGATCTTGCGTCAGGCTGAAGGTGGCATGCCGGTGGCCGAGTTGTGCCGGGCGCACGGCATGAGCAACGCGTCGTTCTATAAATGGCGGGCGAAGTATGGCGGGATGGATGTCGAGCCATGAGAACGCCACTGGTCCGAGTGACCATGGCGAGGGATGATCGCCCAGACGAAGGCCATTGAGGTTTGAGGAGGATCAGAAAACAGTCCGGGGGACTGTTTTCCCGACGAATGGAACCGGCGCCTGAAGAAGATGTTCGCCGAGCTGAGCATGCAGAATGAACTGCTCAAGGAGGC
>JANXPK010000300.1 GCA_025357355.1 Rhodobacterales bacterium | reverse complement strand
CTGTTGGTGGCGACCGCCGTCATCCTGATCCCGTGGATCATGGTTGAATTCGGCAAGAAGTCCAGGGAGTGACCGGAATGGCAAACGTGACTGCAAATGGCGTCATTCCTTCGGGACCGATCCCCAAGCCGATGTTCGCACCAGGGCGGGTGTTCATCTATGCCGTGCTGGTCTTGACCTCGATCTACTATCTGATCCCGCTCTATGTGATGATCATCACCTCGGTGAAGGATCTGGATGCGATCCGCGATGGCAACATCTTCATCCCGACCAACCATCCGACCTTTGCGCCCTGGATCAAGGCGTGGTCGCAGGCTTGCACCGGGCTGAAATGCACGGGTCTCGCGCCGGGCTTCCTCAACTCGGTCATGATCACCATACCAAGCGTGATCGTGTCGATCGCGGTCGCCTCGCTGTCGGGCTATTCGCTGGCGAACTGGCCGTTCAAGTTCTCGGAAGGGTTCTTCACGGTGCTGCTGGTCGGCTCGTTCATCCCCTATCAGGTGTTTCTGTACCCCCTGGTAATCATCACCCGCGAGATGCACATCTATTCGACGTTGTGGGCAGTGATCTTTGTCCACACGGTCTTTGGCCTGCCGATCCTCACGCTGCTTTTCCGCAACTATTTCGCCTCGCTGCCGGAAGAGTTGTTCAAGGCTGCGCGCGTTGACGGGGCGGGCTACTGGCGGATCTTTGGGCAAGTGATGGTGCCGATGTCGGTCCCGATCTTTACGGTGGCCGTGATCTTGCAGGTCACTGGCATCTGGAACGACTTTCTGTTCGGGGTCATCTATGCCGGCCCGGTCAACTATCCGATGACGGTGCAACTGAACAACATCGTCAATTCGCTGCAGGGGGTGAAGGAATACAATGTGGATATGGCCGCGACGATCCTGACCGGTCTGGTGCCGCTGACGATCTACTTCCTGTCTGGCAAATATTTCGTGCGCGGCATTGCAGCCGGCGCCGTCAAGGGCTGATCCACATGAACAATGTCTCTGTTTCCGTCAAAGACCTCACGCTGAACTTTGGCTCTGCTGCCGTCCTCAAAGGGCTGAACCTCGATGTGGGCGAGGGCGAGTTCATCGTTCTCCTGGGGCCGTCGGGGTGTGGCAAGTCCACGCTTCTGAACTGCATTGCGGGTCTCTTGGAGATCAGTGCCGGACAGATCTGGATCAAGGATCAGAACGTCACCTGGGCCGAACCGTCCGATCGCGGCATTGGAATGGTGTTCCAGTCCTACGCGCTCTACCCGCAGATGACGGTGCGCGGCAACTTGTCGTTCGGCCTGAAGATCGCGGGGTTGCCGACCGGCGAAATCGAAACGCGGGTGGCACGGGCGGCGGGCATTCTGCAGATCGAGCCGCTGTTGGACCGCAAGCCTGGCGCCTTGTCGGGCGGACAGCGCCAGCGGGTCGCCATCGGGCGGGCGCTGGTGCGCGACGTCGATGTGTTCCTGTTCGACGAGCCGTTGTCGAACCTGGACGCCAAGTTGCGCAGTGAGTTGCGGGTAGAGTTGAAGCGGCTGCACAACCGCTTGAAAAACACCATGATCTACGTGACCCACGACCAGATCGAGGCGCTGACGCTGGCCGACCGCATCGCCGTGATGCGTGGCGGCATCATCCAGCAACTGGACGAGCCGCACACCATTTACAACCGCCCCGCCAACCTGTTCGTCGCCGGTTTTATCGGCAGCCCGGCGATGAATTTCATCAAGGGTGAGACGACGAATGGCGGCAAGACCTTCAAGTTCGGCGCGTCCAGTCTTGATATGACCGGCTATGAAGGCGGCGCGGTGTTGAACCGGCCCAAGGCTATCATCGGTTTGCGGCCCGAACATCTGACCATCGAGGATCAGGCCACGCCCGGACTTTCGTTCCCGGCGGTGGTCGAGATCGATGAGCCGATGGGGGCGGACTCGCTCGTGTGGCTCGAGGCCGAGGGCAAGCCGATTTCGGTGCGGGTGCCGTTTGAACACCGGCCCAAGGCAGGGACACAAGTTCACCTCAAGGTCGATATCGCCAAAGCCTCGCTGTTCGACGAAACGACGGAACTCAGGATCTGATCATGCTGGATTTGGCGGGGCAATGGTCGCTTTCTGACGAAAGCGGTGATTTCCGCGCCGATTTTGCGCTGCCCGGCGATGGCATTGACGCCCTTTTCAAGGCGGGTGCCATTCCAGACCCTTATTTCGGGCGCAACGAATATGGCCTGCGCTGGATCTGCCAGCGCGACTGGGTGGCGCATCGGTGGTTCCTGATCGGGGATGTCGATCAGGTGCTGGTCGTGTCGATGCTGGACACGGTAGCCGAAGTGAGGATCAACGGCGTGCTGGTTCTGGCGACCGACAACATGTTCCGCAGTTACCGGGTGGATGTGTCGGGGGCTTTGCGGGTTGGCGAGAATGAAGTGACGATCACCTTCCGCTCGCCTGCGGTCGAGGCCGCCAAGCGGCAGGCGGCGCAGCGTTATTTCGTGCCCTTTTCGGCCAATAACACGCCCATTCACAACGGCAATATGTTGCGCAAGCCGTCTTGTGACTTTGGCTGGGACTGGAACATCGCACTGGCGACCTTTGGTCTTTATGGCGACTTTCATCTGGAACCGAAAGTTGCGTCGCGGATTTCGTCGCTGCTGGTGTCGCAAGTCCACTCTCAAG
>JANXPK010000190.1 GCA_025357355.1 Rhodobacterales bacterium | reverse complement strand
GCCGGGCCTGCATCAGATGGGCGCGGCCGACCCAGGACCGCTCTCCGGGGGGTTCTTCACGGTCAGCAACGGGCACCGCCTCGCGCCGGGCCGTGTCGGCCGAGAAGATCGCGAACACCAGGTCGGCGCCCGAGGGCCGTTTGATGAAGCCGACGAGGCCAGAGACGAAGTTCAGCGTGCCGCTTTTGCCCACCACTTTGACCGGGCTCGCCTTGACCCAGCGGCCCTGATCGTCGCGCAGGCCGATATCGCGCAGGATGGGGCGCAGGCCGATGGCCTTGTCGCCCGCTGCAATCGCCCGCATCATGCCCCCTGCCGTTACCCGCGAGGCCGAACTGAGGCCGGAATGATCAACGAGAGAGGCTTGCAGGCCAAGGCGCCCCTGCGCCCAGGTCGCCACGCCGGCAGCCGAGGTCGGCAGATCGACCGCGCCCGTTGCGGCCAGCCCCACCGTCTCGGCGGTGATGTTGGTCGAGAATTTGAGCATCTGGCGCAGGATCGTGGCAAGATCAGCGCTTTGATAGGCCACGATCCGGGCAGCGCCTTGCGGCAGCACCTGCACCACCTGCGGCGTTGGCAGCACGATGCCATGGGCGGCGCACAGGGTCTGGAACACCTCGGCCACATAGGACGCCACTTGCCGCACTGGTAACCAACGACTTCCAGCGCGGCCGAGGCTGGCCTTGGCGACCGTCCAGTCTTCGGTCCCCGGTCCTTTCTGGTAGTCAAAGGCCGGAGCGGCGCGGTCGACCTCTGCCATCGTCGCCATCTTGACCAGCGGCACATAGCGTTCGCCCCGTGCGTTCATCTGGATCGCGGCGCCGCCCTTGGTCCATTCGAAATTCACCCGGTTGTAGTTCAGGCCCAGCCCCGACAAGCCGGGATCGAAGCCCGCCTGGACCGGCTGTTCATCGGTGATGCGGTCGAAAGAGGGTAAGGCCCCGGCATAGGCGAGATAGCGTCCGGTGACCTTTTTGAGGCCGGTCCGCGCCAGTGAGGCGACCAGATCGCCCAGCTTGTCGCTGTCGAGCGTCGGGTCGCCACCACCGGCAAGCACCAGATCGCCGGTCAGCACGCCGCCCTGAATGGAGCCCACGGCCATGACTTGTGTGGTGAAGCGGTGGGTCGGTCCGAGCTTTTCCAGCGCGTAAAGTGCGGTGATGGTCTTGGCGACGCTGGCGGGCGGTACGGGCGTGTCGGCGCCGACCTCTTCCAGGACGCGGCCGGTGGCGACCTCGGCCACGCTGTAACCGGTCACCCCGCCCAGATTGGCATCGGCCACGATGGCCGCGGCATTCCTGGGAGTTGCGGGCGCAATCTGCGACTTCTTGACCGCCTTGGTGGTTTCGCCCAGAGCCGGTGTCACCGCACCCGCGATCAAGCCTGCCAATACGCCGCGCCGCGTCACAGATGCCATGTTCGGACCCTTCATACCAGCTTGTGCAATTACCGCCAGCCGCGGGCTTGCGCAACGCCCTGTTCAACACGAACCAGAGAGGAACCGCATCAGCAACAGGGCCTGCAGTTTACCGGTCCGCTTCCGTTTGGCCTTTGCCAAATACTCCCGCCGCAGGCTTGCGTGCCCGCCATTCGCCCCGCGCCCGGATCAGGCTGGAGGATGCTGCGTGCAGCGGCAGGTTGACAAAGCCCCAGGCCGGTGGCGGGTGAAGGGCCAGCCCCGCGATCCGCGTCAAGCGCGCGCCGCGAAAGGCCCGTGCCGTCACCGACAGCCGCGCCATCAGCCCCGCCCCCGGGCGCGCCAGCACGGCCACCGGAACCGCCGCAATGATAGCGCGCCAGCGGCTCCAGCGGTGGAACTGCACGAGGTTGTCGGCCCCCATCAGCCAGACAAAGCGCACTCCCGGATAGATCGCCTGCAGCCGGTGGAGGGTGTCGATGGTGGCGCGGGTGCCCAGCCGCGCCTCCAGATCGCTGACCACCACCGCGGGGTCGTGGGTCAGCGCCTGCGCCCGCGCCAGTCGCCGGGCCATCGGCGCCGGGGGCCGGGCTTTCAGCGGGTTGCCGGGCGAGACCAGCCACCACACCCGGTCAAGCCCCAGTCGCTTGATCGCCTCATGCGTGATGTGGACATGGCCCTGATGGGCAGGGTCGAAGGACCCACCCAAAAGACCCACCACCATGCCCGCCCGCGCCTTGGGAAATCCCTGCAAACCCCACCCCCCTTTTCCGGCCCCTTTGTCAGGGGGAAGCGGCCGGAAAGTCAACGCCGACGGTCGGGCAAGCGACACGGAGCCGGTTGGCCACTTGGCCAGAGGCGACTAAAGACAGCGCGGCCGCTTGGCCGCTCCGCTGGATGACCGCTTGACAGGGGTTGATACCTGACTACGGTCAGTGATCATGCCGCCTGACCCCGCCGCCCGCATCCGCCGGTTTCATCGCGCCGTCACCCGCGAGGCCGGGGCGCTGGATGCCTCGTTCCTTGGGCGCGGGCGGCCGCTGGGGGTTGCCCGGGTGCTGTGGCAAATCCCGCGTCAGTCGGGCGATCTGACGGCCATCCGCGCCGGTCTTGGCCTCGATTCCGGCCAGTTCAGCCGGATATTGCGCAGCCTGGAACGTGAAGGTCTGATCACGCTCGCCCGGCATGAGGGCGATGGCCGCCGTCGCCTCGCCCGGCTGACCGGCGCAGGTGCGGACGAGGTCGCGCTGTACAACCGCCTCAGCGATGACAGCGCCAAAGGCCTTGTTGCTGCCGCGCCGAATTCCGCAGTGTTTCTGGCAGCGATGGACCTGATTGCCACGGTGCTGAACCGCGGCCAGACCGAAGTTCGCCTTGCCGACCCTGACGACCCGGCCGCTCAGGCGTGCCTGCAGGCCTATTTCGACCTTCTCGTCGCCCAGATCGACGGCATGCGGCATGATCATCTTCCGCTGCCCGACCCCCATGCCGACCGCTACCGCCCGCCCAACGGCGCTTTCCTCATTGCCTGGTCGGACGATCTGGCGATCGGTTGCGTGTCGCTCCGAACGCTTGTGCCTGGTCTGGGCGAAGTCAAGCGGCTGTGGGTGGCGCCGGATGCGCGCGGGCAGGGCTTGGCGCGGCGTTTGATGCTGGCGGTCGAGGAGCAGGCCCGCAAGCTGGGCATGACACAGTTGAAGCTCGACACCAACGCCGGATTGACCGATGCGATCGCCCTGTACCAAAAGACCGGCTGGAGCCCGACGCAGGCCTATTCCGGCTTCCCCTCTACCCATTGGTTTGCCAAGTCCTTGTAGCCCCGGACCGTTGCGCGCCGCTTGCCCTGACCGTGCGCCCGCCTTTCCCGCCGTTAACTCTGCCTTGGTAACCCTTTTGCCGCACGGGCGATGCGCCCCTTAGGCAGTAACGGACGAGGGTTTGGGAATGAACAAGGCAATTACCGAGGGTCTGGTGCTGATGCCGCCGCCATTCGCGGCGGGGCTGAACCTGTGGTCGCGGGAAGATGGGCTGACCGGGCAGGGCAGCTATCTGGCCCAGTCCAACGCCGCTTACGTTCCGACCGATCAGGATTTTGGCGGCTGTCTGGAGTTGACCAAGACCCTGTCAACGATGAAGCTGCGCTGCTTTCAGTCGATCCCGGTCGAGCCGGGCCTGTATCTGCGGGTGACGGCCAAGGTCAAGGCGATGAGCGGGGCGCTGCCGTCGGTGCGCATCGCGGGCTGGGCGGGCGATAGTTCGGGCGCCAATGTCGGCTCTGCCGTGCAGACCGGGCCTTCGGTGGCCCTGACGACCTATGGTCAGATCGTCACGGTCACGGCCATCATCGGGTCGGGCAACCGGCAAGGCGTCGACATGGTCTGGGGGCTGGCTCCGGTCAACGGCCATTTCGGGCTGGACCTTACAGGCGCCACCGGCGGCGTGGTGCGGATCGAGGATATCGTGATCGAGGATGTCTCTGACGTCTTCTTTTCGGTGATGTTCAACTGGGTCGACGTGCGCGACTATGGGGCCAAGGGCGACGGGGTGACCGACGATCTGGTGGCTTTCAACGCCGCGGACAATGCCGCAGCGGGCAAGACCGTGCTGGTCAGTCCGGGCAACTATTTCCTGTCCGCTTCGATGACCTTCGAGAATCCGGTGCATTTCGAAGGCACGGTTACCATGCCTGCCGCCGCCGTGATGTCGATGCGGCGCAATTTCGATCTGCCAAGCTATACGGCGGCGTTTGGCGGCGAGTTGGCGGGCTTCAAGAAGGCG
This sequence comes from Rhodobacterales bacterium, assembly GCA_025357355.1. Classification (GTDB taxonomy): domain Bacteria; phylum Pseudomonadota; class Alphaproteobacteria; order Rhodobacterales; family Rhodobacteraceae; genus Stagnihabitans. The sequence goes on along the minus strand of JANXPK010000190.1, from coordinate 4,347 downwards.
TTGCAGGCGCTGTTCTTTTACACCGACCATGTCGAATTGAACCTCGGCGGCTTGCAGGTCGAGATCGATGCGCCGATTGATGTGGCGGCCTTGTGCGGGTTGACCACCTTTGCCCAGCGGCGGGTGTTGCGCAACGGTCAGTTGACGGCAATCACCTCGACCGCGTGGAGCACCGCTACGGTGACCTCGGTCGCGACCTATTCGACCGCGCAATCGGCACGGCTGACCGGGGTCGCGAACGTTGCTAACGTGCCAGTGGGCGCCCATATCAGCGGCACCGGGGTTGGGCGCGAGGTTTACGTCAAGTCCCGCAACATCAGCGCGGGCACGCTGGAACTGAGCCAGCCGTTGTGGGCCGCGGCGGGCACACGGACCTTCACCTTTGACCGTTACAAGTACATGCTCGACTTTTCGGGCTTTTCAGCGCTGACCAAGTTTGAAACCGCGGAGATCGAGTTTATCGGCAACGGGTTGGCCAGCACGATCCTGCTGGCCCCCGATGGCGCGCTGTTCCGGGTGGCCGATTGCGTGATCAACCGGCCCAAGGATCGTGGCATCACCTCGATCGGCGGCGGCTGTCAGGATCTGCAGATCGACCGTTGTCAGTTCATTTCGAACGAAATGGGCCTGCCGGCCCAGAGCCGGACCACGATTGCGTTCAACGTCAATGCCAACGACAGCAAGATCCGGCTGAACCGCTGCAGTCAGTTCGCCCATTTTGGCGTGCTGAACGGCACCGGGCACATGTTTCTGGGCAACCATTTCTTTGGCGGCGACAACGAGACGGCGGGCGTGCGCAAGGCGGGGGTTGTGCTGACCCTGCCCAACGTCAAGACGTTCTTCACCGGCAACTATGTCGACAACTGTTTCATCGAGATGTCGAACGAGCATGACGACCAACCCGATTTCAACAACGAATACACCTTCGGCGGGCTGGTGATCAGCGGCAACATCTTCACGGCCTCGGATGTAGCGCCGTGGTTTCGCTGGCTGGTGATCACGCCACGCGGAACCGGCCATTCGCTGAACGGCTACACCGTCGCCAACAATGCTTTCCGCGGGGTGAATTCGGCGATTGACCGGATCGAGATGGTGGATACAACCTATGCCGTGCTGGCCTTCAACTCGTTCCGCAACGTCACGTTCGAGAACAACACCTTCAACGCGGTGGCCCAGCCGACGGTGAGCCCGGTTTTCGTGCAGCACAGCCAGAACACCGAGGCCGACACCTGGAGCGTCGATGCTTCGGCCTATCTGCCGTTCGGGTCGTGGGCGCGCAATGTGACGGCACTGGTGGCTGAGGGGGCTGTCACCAACACCGCCAGTGCCGCGCAGTTTGTGACGCCGTACACCCAGGTCGAACAGGGAGCGGGGCACAATCTGGTTAACCTGAAATGGCCGGCTCCGGTCAAGGGCATCATGCAGGTGACGTTGCGCTGTGACAACCCGCTCTAAGGTATGGCGGCGACAGTGGGGGGGTTCACACCCCCCACACCCCCGGTGGAGTATTTGTGCCAAAGTGAAGTGAAATTTTAGACTAACTGGATTTAGTCGGTGCTGGGCGGTCCTTTGGGGCCGCCCAGCGCCTATTCGCATCAGGACTGATGACAGGCGGAAATTTATCGGGCACAACGGGGTCAGGCCGGTTATTTTGGCTGGAGAGTCCCTTCATGAAGCTGGCGGAAGAACGGCACATCGCGGCGGAGCCTGCCGTCGTCTGGGAAGCGGTTCTGGACCCAGAAGTGCTGCGGCAATGCGTGCCCGGCTGCGAAAGCCTGACTGGCAACGTGGCCGACGGGTTCGAGGCCGTGGTTGTCCAAAAGGTTGGGCCGGTCAAGGCGCGCTTTGCCGGAAAGGTCACGTTGTCGGACATCGTCGAGGGCCGGTCATTGCGCATCGCCGGTGAGGGGCAGGGCGGTGTGGCAGGCTATGCCAGGGGCGGCGCCAATGTGACGATGGCGCCTGTTGAGGGCGGCGGCACCAGGCTGACTTATGAGGTCGACGCCCAGGTCGGCGGCAAGATCGCGCAACTGGGCAGCCGGATCATTGACGGCTTTGCCAGGATGATGGCGGAACAATTCTTTGACCGGTTCCAGCATGCCATCGAGGGCCCCGCAGAAGAGCCAGAGTTAGCGGCGGAGCCTGCCGAACCGGATGCCAAGAAAAAGGGCTGGTTCAAACGCCTGATCGGCTGAACCCGCTCCAGGACAACAGAATTTCTGGGAGGAAAGACTATGACGAAAGTGACGATGACCGTGAACGGCATGGCCGTTTCGGCAGACTGTGAGGGGCGGACGCTGTTGTCGGCTTATCTGCGCGAGGGGCTGGGGCTGACCGGCACGCATGTCGGGTGCGACACCACGCAATGCGGATCGTGCGTGGTGCATGTGGACGGCGTGGCGGTCAAGAGCTGTTCGGTCTTTGCGCAGGACGTGGCGGGTGCCAAGGTGAAAACCATCGAGGGCATGGCCAATGCCGATGGCTCGCTGGGCGTGATCCAGCAGGCCTTTCAGGACCACCACGGGCTGCAATGCGGGTTCTGTACGCCGGGCATGGTGATGACGACGGCGGCGCTTTTGAAAGACAATCCCAAGCCAAGCGAAGCCGAAGTGCGGGCGGGGCTTGACGGCAACCTGTGCCGTTGCACCGGGTATCACAACATCGTCAAGGCCGTGCTGGCGGCGTCCGGGCAGGACGCCAACGCCATGGCCGCGGAATAGGGGGACAACATGCCGAAAGATCACGGGATTGGCGCCAGCATGAAGCGGCGCGAGGACATCCGGTTCCTGACGGGGACCGGACATTATACCGATGACATCACGGTGCATGGGCAAGCCTATGCGGTCATGGTCCGCTCGAACGTCGCACACGGGCGCATCAAATCGGTGGGGGCTGCGGCGGCCATGGGGATGCCTGGCGTGCTGGCGGTTTTCACCGGCGAGGATTTCAAGGACGTTGGCGGCAACCCGGCGGGCTGGCTGATCAAGTCGCGCAATGGCGAGCCGATGCGCGAGCCCAAGCGGCCCGTGCTGGCTTATGGCAAGGTGCGCCATGTCGGCGACGCCTATGCCGCCGTGGTGGCACAGAGCTATAACGAGGCCAAGGATGCAGCACAGGCGGTGGCCGATGCCTCGGTGATCGAAGAGTTACCTGCAATTGTCGATATGCGGACAGCGCTGGCCGACACCACGAACCGCGTGCATGAGGAGTTGCCGGACAACCAGTGCTTTGACTGGGGCTGGGTCGAGGACAACCGGGCAGCGGTCGATGCGGCGATCAAGGCAGCCCCCCATGTCACCACGCTGAACCTCGTCAACAACCGGCTGGTGCCCAATGCGATCGAGCCGCGCTGCTCGATCGGCGAGTATTATCCCGGCACCGGCGACTACAAGCTGACCACCACCAGTCAGAACCCGCATGTGACGCGGCTTCTGATCGCGGCCTTCGTGATGGGGATACCGGAGAACAAGCTGACGGTGGTGTCGCCGGATGTCGGCGGCGGCTTTGGCTCCAAGATCTATCACTATGGCGAAGAGGCTTTGGTCTTGGCGGCGGCCAAGAAGCTGAAGCGGGCGGTGAAGTGGACGGCGGAGCGGTCGGAAAGTTTCCTGACCGATGCCCATGGCCGTGACCATGTGACCAAGATCGAACTGGCCTGCGAGAAGGACGGCACCTTCATCGCGTTCCGCACCGAGACGATGGCGAATGTAGGCGCCTATCTGTCGAACTTCTCGACCGTGACGCCGACATTCCTGCACGGCACGCTGATGGCGGGGCCCTACAAGGTGCCCAACGTCTATGTGAACGTGAAGACGGTGTTCACCAATACCGCCCCGGTGGATGCTTACCGAGGTGCCGGGCGGCCTGAGGCAACCTTCAGTCTTGAGCGGGTGATCGACAAGATGTGCCGCGAGTTGAGCCTTGACCCGTTCGAGGTGCGTCGCAAGAACTTCATCACCACGGACATGTTCCCCTATACGACGCCGGTAGGCCTTGCCTATGACATCGGCAATTACCACGCGACGCTGGACCGGGCGATGCGCAACGGCGACGTGGCGGGGTTTGAGGCGCGGCGGGCGGCAAGCGCCAAGAACGGCAAGCTGCGCGGCATGGGGCTGTCAACCTGGATCGAGGCGTGCGGGATCGCACCCTCCCATCTGGCGGGCATCCTCGGCGCTCGGGTCGGGCTTTACGATGTGGCGACGGTGCGGGTGAATGCGACCGGCAATATCTCTGTGATGACCGGGGCGCATAGCCACGGCCAAAGCCATGAGACGGTGTTTGCGCAGATCGTCGCGTCCAAGCTGGGCATTGCGGAAAGCAGCATCGACATCGTGCATGGCGACA
>JANXPK010000226.1 GCA_025357355.1 Rhodobacterales bacterium | reverse complement strand
GACGCCTCGGGCTGCTATGTCATGCCGGGGGGGATTGATCCTCATACGCATCTGGAAATGCCCTTCATGGGCACCTACTCCACCGACGATTTTGAATCCGGCACGCGGGCGGCGCTTTCGGGGGGGACGACGATGGTGGTGGACTTCGTTCTGCCGTCGCAGGGGCAGGGGCTCATGGATGCGGCCCAGATGTGGCACAATAAGTCGGGGCGGGCCAATTGCGACTATTCCTACCATATGGCGATCACCTGGTGGGGCCGGAAGGTCTGGGAGGATATGGAATTGTCGGTCAAGGCCGGCATGACCTCCTTCAAGCATTTCATGGCCTACAAGGGCGCGCTGATGGTCAACGACGATGAAATGTATCAATCTTTCAAGCGGGTTGGCGATCTGGGCGGGCTGGCCATGGTCCATGCCGAGAACGGCGATGTGGTGGCTGAGTTGACCGCGAAGTTATTGGCAGAGGGCAATACTGGACCTGAGGCACACGCCTATTCGCGCCCGCCGCAGGTGGAGGGCGAAGCGACCAACCGGGCCATCATGATTGCGGACATGGCGGGGGTGCCGCTATATGTAGTGCATACCTCGTGCGAGGACAGCCACGAGGCGATCCGGCGGGCGCGGATGGCGGGCAAACGGGTCTGGGGCGAGCCCTTGATCCAGCATCTGACGCTGGATGAAAGCGAGTATTTCAACCCCGACTGGGACCATGCGGCCCGTAGGGTGATGTCGCCACCGTTCCGCGATAAGAAGCATCAGGACAGCTTGTGGGCGGGGTTGCAATCGGGGTCGTTGTCGGTGGTGGCGACGGATCATTGCGCGTTCACCACCGAGCAGAAGCGGTTTGGATTGGGCAATTTCTCCAAAATTCCCAATGGAACCGGGGGGTTGGAGGACCGGATGCCGATGTTGTGGACCTATGGGGTCGCCACGGGAAGGTTAACGCCAAACGAGTTCGTCGCAGTCACATCAACAAACATCGCCAAGATATTGAATTGCTATCCGAAAAAGGGTGCAGTGCTGGTGGGGGCGGATGCGGATCTGGTGGTGTGGGACCCGGAGAAGTCGAAGGTGATCACGGCGCGGTCGCAGCAATCTGCCATTGATTACAATGTGTTCGAAGGCAAAGCTGTCAAGGGGCTGCCGCGCTATACCTTGACGCGCGGCAAGGTGGCGATTGACGATGGTGCGGTGCAGACGCACGAGGGACATGGGAAATTCGTGGCGCGCGAGCCGCAGCCCGCGGTGAACCGGGCGCTAAGCGCCTGGAAAGAAATGACTTCTCCTCGCCCGGTGGTGCGGACAGGTGTCCCGGCGACGGGGGTGTGATGAAGGATACGCTGTCCGGTGCGGTGATCGAGGCCAAGGGGGTCAACCTGGTGTTTCAGACCGGGGACGGGCCGGTGCAGGCGCTGAAGGACGTTTCGCTGTCGATCGGGCGCGGGGAGTTTGTCAGCTTTATCGGGCCAAGTGGTTGTGGTAAAACGACTTTTCTGCGGGCCATAGCAGCACTGGAAAGTGTGACGGGCGGTTCATTGATGGTTAACGGAATGATGCCGGAGGAGGCGCGCAAAAAGCGGGCTTATGGCTA
>JANXPK010000222.1 GCA_025357355.1 Rhodobacterales bacterium | reverse complement strand
CGATCAGGCCGCCGTCAACGCCATGCGCGACCAGTTGAACCTTCTGGACATCGCCGGGGTCGTGGTGATCGGCGAGGGCGAGCGTGACGAGGCGCCGAGGCTGTTCATCGGCGAAGAGGTCGGCACCGGAAAAGGTCCCGCTGTGGACATCGCCCTCGACCCGTTGGAGGGCACGACGCTGACCGCCAAGGACATGCCCAACGCGCTGACCGTGATCGCCATGGCGCCGCGCGGCACCATGCTGCATGCGCCCGACGTCTACATGGAAAAGCTCGCCATCGGGCCGGGCTTTCGCCGTGGGCTGGTGACGCTGGACATGTCGCCTTCGGAACGGGTCTCTGCTTTGGCCACCGCAAAGGGCTGTTCGACCCGCGACATCACCGTGTGCATGCTGGAACGGCCCCGGCACGAAAAGATGATCGAGGAGATCCGCTCCACCGGGGCGGCAATCCGGCTGATCACCGATGGCGATGTCGCCGGGATCATGCATTGCGCCGAACCCATGGTGACCGGGATCGACATGTACATGGGTTCTGGCGGCGCCCCCGAAGGCGTGCTGGCAGCAGCAGCGCTCAAATGCATGGGCGGCCAGATGTTCGGCAAGCTGATCTTCCGCAATGACGACGAACGCACGCGCGCCCGCAAGGCCGGGATCACCAATTTCGACCGCGTCTATACCCGCGACGATCTGGTCACTGCCGACGTTATCTTTGCCGCAACCGGGGTGACCGATGGCTCGCTGGTGGCAGGCATCAAGCGCGAGGCTCATTTCATTCAGACCGAGACGATCCTGATGCGGTCCAAGACCGGCTCGATCCGCCGCATGACCTACCGCGCCCCCCGCCGCGCCTGACCCCAGCTTGCGCGCGGCCCGAACCTCGGTCATTGCTGCGCCATGACCCAGCGCGCTTTCCTGAATGTCGAGGTCTCGCTGACCGGGCGGCGCTGGACCGGCCCTTCGGTCGAAGCCGAGCGTCTGGCCGAGGCGATGATGCAGGCCACACGGCTGCCCCTGGCGCTGTGCCACACCCTGGTCAGCCGCCAGATCACTCCGCCCGAGGCGCAGAGCTACCTTGCCCCGTCGCTGCGCGACCTGATGCCAGACCCGCGGCATCTGCGCGATATGGAGCGCGCGGCCACCCGGTTTCTGGCCGCCGTCGTCGGCCGCCAGCGCATCGCGATCTTTGCCGATTATGATGTGGACGGCGGGGCGTCGGCGGCGCTTTTGCTGACCTGGCTCAGGGCGATGGGTCAGACCGCCACGCTCTACATTCCCGACCGCATCGACGAAGGCTACGGCCCCAATGTGCCTGCCATGGCCGATCTGGGCGCGCGCCACGACCTGATCCTGTGTGTCGATTGCGGCACGCTCAGCTTTGATCCCATTGCGGCGGCCGGCTGCTATGTAGTGGTGCTGGACCATCACCTTGGCGCTGAAACCCTGCCCGCCGCCCATGCTGTCGTCAATCCCAACCGCCAGGACGAGGATGGCAGCCTTGGCCATCTGTGCGCCGCCGCCGTGGTGTTTCTGATGCTGGTCGAGGCCAACCGCCAGCTGCGCGCTTTGGGCCAGACCGGGCCGGACCTGATGGCGATGCTGGATCTGGTGGCCCTCGCCACCGTTGCCGATGTCGCCCCGCTGATCGGCGTCAACCGCGCCTTTGTGCGCCAGGGTCTCAAGGTCATGGCGCGGCGCGACCGTCCGGGCCTGCGGGCTTTGGCAGATGTGGCCCGGCTGGATCAGGCGCCAACTGCCTATGCCCTGGGCTTTGTGCTCGGCCCCCGCATCAATGCCGGCGGGCGCATCGGTCAGGCCGATCTCGGCGCGCGGCTCCTGGCGACCGACAACCCGTTGGAGGCGACCGCTCTGGCTGAGCGGCTGGACCGGCTGAACACCGAACGGCGCGCCATCGAGGCGGCGGTGCGCGCCGAAGCGCTGGCGCAAGTCGAGGCGCGCGGGCCGGTTGGTGCGCTGGCCTGGGCCGCCGCCGAGGGCTGGCATCCCGGCATCGTCGGCATAGTCGCCGCCCGGATGAAAGAGGCGACCGGCCTGCCGTCGGTGGTAATCGGGTTCGAAGGCGAGGTTGGCAAAGGGTCAGGCCGGTCGGTTGAGGGTGTGGATCTGGGGGCAGCGGTGCATACTCTGGCGGCCGAAGGTCTCATCGAAAAGGGTGGTGGCCACCGCATGGCCGCGGGCCTCAGCCTTGCCCGCGCCCAGCTTGAACCCGCCATGGCCCGGCTCTCGGTGCTTCTGGCCCGGCAAGGCGGCGAACCGGTTGGCGCAGCGGCTTTGCGGCTGGATGCCGTGCTGATGCCCTCGGCCGCCACCCCGGCTTTGATTGAGGAGATCGACGCTGCAGGCCCCTTTGGCGCCGCCGCGCCATCCCCGCGCTTTGCTTTTGCCAATCAACAGGTTACCGCACGCCGCATGGGCGAGGGCCATTTGCGGCTGCACTTTGGCGACGGCGGGGGCAAGCTGGAAGCCGTGCTCTTCAACGCCTTTGACACGCCCCTCGGCGCCGCCTTCGAAAACCCCAGCCACCGCCGCTTTCATCTGGCCGGACGGCTGGAGCTGAACACCTGGGGCGGGCGGTCAAGGGTGCAGCTTCGGCTCGAGGATGCGGCGGTCGCCGCCGGGTGATTTTTCCCTTGCGCAGGGCAGTTCGCTTGATTAGACACCGCCGCACTGACCTGCGGCCCGTTCGTCTATCGGTTAGGACACCAGGTTTTCAACCTGGGAAGAGGGGTTCAACTCCCCTACGGGCTGCCAGTTTCCCGGACAGTGTGGCGTGGACGCGGGGGCTTGGGGCCTGTCGCGCCGGATCGGTTTCTCCCTCAAAACGCTCAGCCCCGTTGCATTCGGAATCGGTCAGAACAACTCGATCCCTTCGTCGCGCGCGCGCCGGGCGGCAGGCGGGGCCAGAACCTCGGTGGCCACAAGATTTGTCGAGGGCACGATCAACATCCGCGCCTGCCCGGTGGCCGGATGGAAGACCACCCGCCTCGCATTGGTGCCGCCCAGGCTTTCGCTGACGCAGGCGATGCCCTCGGCGGCCAGGTATTCGCGGGCGAAGCTCGCGTTGGTCTGGCCGATGTCGCGCAGATCGGCCGAAATCTTGGCGCCGCCGAACAGTTTGGCTTGCAGATGGGACTTGCGCGCACCCTGCTTCATCAAGGCATTGATCAGCATTTCCATCGCGAACAAGCCATAGCGGACCGGTCGGTTGGTTCCTTCTTCCTGACCGAATGGCAATAGAAAGTGGTTCATGCCGCCGATCTTGCCCGCCGGATCGTGCAGGCAGACGGCAACACAAGAGCCCAAAATCGTCGACAGCAATTCTGCCGGATCGTTGGAAACGCGGTATTCGCCTTGAACGACGGTGGTGGGATGGGCATGGGTAAGGGTCATGGCGGTCAACGCAGGGCTGTGCGGCGGCCAAAGGCGGCCTGCGGCGAAAGGGGTTGGGCGCAGATACGCAAAATCTCCGCCGCGATCTTGTGAATGGGCAACTGGGTCTGCACCGCGCCAATTTCCCAAGCGGCTCTCGGCATGCCGTAGACGACAGAGGTGGCCTCATCCTGGCCGATGGTGGCGCAACCGGCCTGGCGCAACTCCAAGAGACCGGCCGCGCCATCCTGCCCCATGCCTGTCAGGATCACCCCGACCACGCGCGGCGCCAATGGCAAGACCGAGCGAAACAGCGCATCGACTGAGGGCACGTGACCCGAGACCGCAGGCCCCTGCCGAACCTCGCAGCGCGGTGGGTTGCCCGCGTCAAACAGCATGTGCCCGCCAGTGCCGCCCGCCACACAAACCGTGCCGCGCCGCAACTCCAGTCCGGTCTGCGCCCCGATCACGCGCGGCTTGGACCTTCGGTCCAGCACCTGGGTCAGGCTGTCGGAAAAACCCTTGCCGGTGTGCTGCACGATCGCTGTCGGCGGGCAATCCTCTGGAAAGCCCGACAACAGCATCAAGAGCGCGTCTACCCCGCCGGTCGATGACCCGATCACCACCATCCGCTCGTACTTGACGGGCGCAGCAGGCCCGACAACTGGCAATGGCCGCCCGGTGTAAGCCCTTGGCAAGGCCATGATTTTCCGGATCTGATCGCGCACCGCGTCGGGCGACATCGTCAGATCAAGCCTGGCTTCGGATTTGCCGGCAAGCGCCTCACCAGCGGATGCGTTGGCGAGCGGGGGGTGCACGCCGGCATCGGTGGTGATCCAGCGTGCGCCCAGCGCCTTGAACAGCGATTTCATCGAGTCGAACTCGTCGTATTGCAGAAACTCGTCCGAAAGGACCACGAGGTCCGGCGCCAGTTCTTCGGCCTTGGTGAACGTCTCGGACAGATCGGCGGTCACGGCGATCACCTCGAATTCGGGCACCGCCGCAACCAGCTTGGCAATCCGCCCCCGGTTGATTGGCGACGACGACGCGACGAGGATGGTGGTCTTGGTCATCATTTCTCCGGTTCAACACAATCGGGCCGCAGGCGGAACGCTTGGGGCAGGATCAGAAATCCTGCCAGCCGACCTTTGCCGCACCCACCGCTGCCTTGACCGGGCTTCTTTCCACGGCCGCCGCAGGCTTCGGCTCGAACCCGGCAAAGCTTGTCGGGACAAATTGCGACATGGCGACGACCCGACCCGGAGCTGACGCCTGTTGCCCTAGGTTGAATTTCGCCACCAGATCGGCCAGACCCAGCGCATCAGAGTTCAGCGAATGGCTGGCTGCCGTGCTTTCTTCGACCATGGCGGCGTTCTGCTGGGTAACCTGGTCAAGTTGCGTCACCCCGGTGTTGATCTCAGCCAGTCCGGTCGACTGTTCGGCGGCCCCGGCCGCGATATTCGACACCAGGGTCGAGATGTTGGCGACCGACCCCACGATGCTGTGCAGCGCCTCGCCTGCCTTGCCGACCTGCTCTACACCCCGCCCAACATGTTGGGCCGAGGCCACGATCAGCGACTTGATTTCTTTGGCCGCCGCAGAAGACCTTTGGGCCAGCGCCCGCACTTCCGAAGCAACCACCGCAAAGCCTTTGCCCGCATCGCCCGCCCGTGCCGCCTCAACCCCGGCGTTCAATGCCAAGAGGTTGGTCTGGAAGGCGATGTCGTCAATCGCGCCGATGATCTGCGAGATCTGTTCGGACGATTTCTCGATCTCCGACATGGCCGCCACAGCGCTGGTCACCACGACGCCGCTTTGTTCGGCTTCCTGACGGGCCTGCCGCACGATGGTCTCGACCTCACGTGCCGCGTCCGCCGCCGATTTGGTTGATGCGGTCATCTCGTCCAGCGCGGCGGCGGTTTCTTCCAGCGCAGCGGCCTGATTCTCGGTCCGCTTCGACAGATCTTCCGAGGCGGCGCTGATTTCGGCAGAGCGCGACCTGATGTTCTGCGAAGCGTCGACCACGCCGCGGATGGTTTCAGCCAGATTGTCCAGCGTCCGATTGAAATCCAGCCGCAACCCCTCATAGCTATCGCTGAAAGCCTTGGTGATCGGGCGGCTCAGATCGCCGGTCGCCAGGTCCTGAAGACCCTGGCTCAGCGTGTCCACGACTTCGCGCTGGGTTTGCGTCTGACGCTGCTGTTCGGCCTCCATCTCTTTGGCGACACCCAGCTTCTGGCGCAGTGCGTCCAGCGATTTGGCGATGTCGCCGACCTCGTCCTGACGGTCGACATCGACGATATCGCTGTCCAGATCGCCGTCGGCGATCATCTTGACCGCATCTGTCACCCGGGAAATCGGCTTGGTCACCGACCGCGAGAACCAAAAGCCCAAGCCCAGCGACGCCAGCAACAGCGCAACACCGATCATCAAGGTGGTGTGCAGCATGGCATTCGCGGGGGCCATGATTTCAGCCTGATCCATTTCGACCACCACCGACCAGCCATTGCCCAGATCGGTCAGCGGGGCGACGGCTGCTACGGCAGGGTCGCCGTTAAAGTCTACTGTGTTACCGAAATAGCCCGGCTGGCCCGCCGCAGCCGCTTTGGACTGGGACGAAGGCACAACGGCGGTGAACGCCGCAAACTCACCCGCGACGCGCGACGGAGTACGGGTCTTGCCATCGGAACCCAGAATATAGGCATTGCCGGTGTTGCCCAGACCTTCGGACCCGTTGACTATGATGTCGAGTTTTTCCTGGCTCAGTTGGAAAGCCAGCACGCCCATCGGACTGCCATCCGCTTTGGCGACGGGCGTTGCCATGAAGATCGCCGGATCGCCGTTCGACGCGGCATATGGCGCTATGTCGCTGAGGAACACATCGCCCGGTTTGCCCTGCAACGCCTTGCCGACAACCTCACCCAGGCCGGTTGCGGCATAGGGGCCGTTCACAAGGTTCGACATGTAGTCGTCTTCCTTGGCAACGGTGTAAAGTATCGTGCCATGAGTATCGACCAGAAAGATATCGTAATATTTATTCAGCTCCTGCACCTTGCGCATCCAGGGGTTCACCGAGGCATGTTCAGCGCTGTAGCTGTCAAGGCCCGGGGCGCGGTCGTAATTCTGTTTGGAACCTTTGGGGTTGGGGTTGTCTTGCACATATTCCTTGCGCAGGACATCGGGGCCGCCCGGAAATTCGGCCAGACCCTTGCCCAGACTGTCGATGGCGTTCATGGCGTCCGGCGAGGCCGCTGTCGTACGGATAATTACGGCCCGCTGGTTGTACCAGTCCACGATCTGGCTGTGGATCGACTGGGTGACGGCTTCGAACTGACTAGCCGCGGCATCAGCCGATGCTGTCTGGAATTCCATATCGTTGACCACCTGCAAGCTGACCCCAACCACAAGGCTGAGGCCGACAATGATGGCGGGAAGCTTGTATTTCAGTGGGATCGAGGTGAGTCGCATGGCAAAGATCCTTGTTGTGATCGGAATGGGTGGTGCCGCTCCTGCGGCAAGATTGGCGGCGGGATGGTGAAAGCCTAGCCACAGGCTGTTGAGACCGGGTTAAGACCGGCCGGATCGCCGGGGTCGAGGTCGGCCGCGACGATCAGAACAGTTCGACATCGTCGCCCCGCTCGGCCGGCGTGATCCGGCCTCCCAGCCGGTCCCGCAGATCGGCCAGGCGCAGGCGTCGCGTGATGTGGGCGACCCGCAACGGCAGCGCCGTGCCCATCGGCGGCGCCGAGGCCAGTTCCTGCAGGCACAGGATCAGATCGGCCAGCGACTGGTCCAGAAGGTCGATGTTCTGCATCTCGCTCACATGCAGCGGGTCGTCGGCGGCAACCGGTCCGCGCGACAGCATGGTTTCGACCGTGGTCTCGATCTTGGCCAGCAGTCGGCGACAGCCGCCGAGCTCCGCCTCGATGCGGCGCAACAGCAAGGCGGCCGTGATATGTCCGGCCTGATCCAGCATCGACATCAGAGTTTGCCGACAACGCGTTCGATGGCGCTTTTCAGCGTCACCGTGGTGAACGGCTTCTTGACCAGGTTGTTGACGCCCAGCTCCTGCCCGCGCTTGAGGATGTCCGGGCTCGGCGTGCCGGTGATCAGGATGAAGCCGATGCGCTGCGTCGCCTTGTTGTGGCGCAGCGCGTCCAAGAGGTCGAGCCCGCTCATCCCCGGCATGTTCATGTCCGAAATCACCAGATGCACCGGTGCCGCCGCCAGCTTGCCCAAGGCGCTTTTGGGGTCGCTTTCGATGCCGACATGCTGGACGCCGATCTCTTCCAGCGACTGGGTGATCAGGGCGCGGCTGATCGACATGTCATCGACCACCATGATCCGGATGCTATCTTTCAGGCTCATAGTGGTGTTCCTTCTGTGGGTCGTGTTGGGCTTTCCGCGAAGCGCGCGGTCGATTTGCGATAGGTCGTGACACCTGCCGGCTCCAGACAGTTCAACGCCGGGCCTGCCACCCGTTCGGAATGGCCGATGCACAGGGTGCCCCCCACCGGCAAAAGATCGGCAAACCGGCTCCACAGCCGGGCCTGGGTCGGTTTGTCGAAATAGATCGCGACATTGCGGCAAAAGATCGCGTCGAACGGGCCGCGCACCGGCCAATCCTCCATCAGGTTCAACGCGCCAAAGCTGATCACGGCGCGCGCCTTGGCGCCGATGGCAAAGCGGCCATCCCCGGCGGGCGTGACATAGTGGCTGCGCGCGCTTTCGGGCAGCGCTTTCAACTCGTCATTGTCGTAAACCCCGGTTTGGGCGCGGACGAGGATCGCGGGGTCGACATCGGTGGCCAGGATGCGAACATCCAGTTGCGCCGCCTCGGGGCACAGATCCAAGAGCGTGAAGGCCAGCGAATAGGGTTCTTGCCCTGCCGAACAGCCTGCCGACCACAGCCGCACCCGTCCGCCCGACCGCGCCGCCTTCAGCAACGGCGGTAACACCTGCTCGCGCAGGATGCGGAAGTGGTGCTCTTCGCGAAAGAAATGCGTGACATTGGTCGTCAGCGCCGACAGCATCTGCATCCGCTCTTCCGCGCCTTCCGGCGCCTCGATCATCTGGCAATAGCTGGTGAAGTCGGTCAGACCCAGCTGTCGCAGCCGCTTGGCCAGCCGCGAATACACCAGATCCTTTTTTGCCTCCGTCAGGTGCAACCCGAAATCCTTGTGCGCCCGCCTGGCGATCACCGCGAAATCGGCATCGGTAAAGACATAGTTGGCGCTGCCCCCCACCAAGTTCGCGGCGCTGACGGCCAGGGTCATTGCAGCGTCTTTCTGCCCGACTGGATCACCGCGCCGAGGTCGATCACCCGGGTCATGCCATCCTCCACCGGGATCACCCCGATGATGCTTTGCCGCGAATTGTCGCTGCGCAGATCAGGGGTTTCCTGAATGCGGTCGCGCGATACCGACAGAATCTCCGACACCGACTCGACCAGCAGCCCCACCGTCTGCGTCTCATGTGCTGCGATCACCACGACGTTACGCGGGTTGTCCGGCGTCGGGCTCAAGCCAAAGCGCACCGCCAGATCAAAGATCGGGATGACCGAGCCGCGCAGGTTCATGACGCCCAGCACCTCGGCGGGCGCATGCGGCAATGGCGTCACCGCACTCCACCGCCGGATCTCGCGGACCTGCCGGATGTCGATAGAGAAGCTTTGTCCACCGGTGAAGAACGTAACGAACTCCACGTCCGACGCGGCGTTGGTTTCATGCGACTGCAAGGCTTTTCCCTTCATTCAATTTGGCCCCTGCCCACGGATTTGCCGCAGACAGCACCCGGTTGTTGGCGATGGCATCGGGGTCCAGGATCAGGGCGATCTGGCCGTCGCCCAGAACTGTGGCGGCCGAAACCCCCGGCACGGCGCCATAATTGGTATCAAGCCCCTTGATCACCACTTGCCGCTGGTCAAAGACCCGGTCGACAATCAAGGCGCATTGCCCCTGATTTTCGGTCTCCACCAACAACAGCGTGCGCGGCTCGGGATGGTTCGGTGGCCGGGTAAAGCCCAAGCCCCGCGCCACGTCGATCATCGGGATGAACTTGCCGCGAACCGAGATGATGCGGTCGCTCGTGCCGACCATGTGCATCTCGTCCAGGCCCGGGCGGATGGTTTCCAGTATGGCGGTGATCGGGATCACCATCACCTGCCCCGCTACGGAAACCACCATCCCGTCGAGCACGGCCAGCGTCAGCGGCAGCGATATGGTAAACTCGGTACCCTGCCCGACGGTCGAGGCGATGGCCACCCGTCCGCCCAGTGCCGTCACCGCGTTGCGCACCACATCCAGTCCGACCCCGCGCCCCGACAGGTTCGAAATTGTCGAGGCGGTCGAGAAGCCAGGCAGAAACAGCAGCGCGTCAATCTCGGCGTCGCTCAACTCCGCATCCGCCGGCACCAGGTTCTTCTTGCGCGCAATCTCCAGGATCTTGCGGCGGTTCAAACCAGCACCGTCGTCGCGGATGGTGATGATCACGGCACCCGAGCGGTGCGCCGCCGACAGATAGATCGTGCCCACTGGATCCTTGCCCGCCGCGATCCGGCCCTCCGGCGTCTCGAGACCGTGATCAACAGCATTGCGGATCATGTGGGTCAAGGGATCGGCCAACCGCTCGACCACGGTCTTGTCCACTTCGGACCCTTCGCCATAGGTCACCAGCCGCGCCGATTTGCCCGTCGAATCCGCCGCTTCGCGCACGATGCGTGACATGCGCTGAAACAGCGGCTTCACCGGCTGGGCCCGGATCGCCATCACGGCTTCCTGGATATCGCGCGCCAAAAGCCGGTAATCCTCGACATGATTGACCACATCGGCGTCGGTGGCCAGATGCAGCTCCTGTACGCGCTGGGCGATCATCGACTGGTTGATGATCAACTCGCCCACGGCGTTGATCAGCCGGTCAACCCGGTCCAGATCGACGCGCAAGGTCGGCTTCGGCCCGCTTCTTTCGGCGTTCCCGGCATCCACTTCCGCATCGCTTTTCGCGAGAACCGGCTGCCCCTTGGCCTCTTCGGGCTGCAGCGGCACCTCGGCGATGGGCGCTTCGACCTTGATGGCAACTGCGACCGCTGACTCCACCTTTTCCTCCGTGTCCGCAGGTTGGGTCGCGGTGTTCTGCACGATGGACAGATCGCAAAGCCCTTCCACGAATTCAAAGACATCGCGGACGGCGCTTTCCTCGGCCTCAGTTGCCAACTGGATGGTCCAGGCCAGACTTGGCTTGCCCGCGTCAAAGGCCGCCAGATCGGGCAGCTTGGACAGGTCGGGTGTGGCCGTCATGGCACCAAGTTCGGCCAGTGTGGCCATCAGCAAGGCTGGATCGTGGCCGTTGATGTAAAGACCGGGATGCGGGCAGAACGTGATCGTATAGCTTTGGCCCTCCGTCGCCTCGGCGGGGCCAAGGTCATCCAGATCGACCGTGATGGCGGCAAAGCCAAAGGTTTCGTCGACATCCGCCGCACCCGGTTCGGGTGTCGAGCCCAGACAGACATTCAGCGCCGCCAGAAACTCGGCGGTTTGCGGATTTTCGCCCTCATCGCGGTTGCGCGCGGCCTCAACCAGATCGGCGAGATGGTCGGCGGACCGCTGCAAGGTGCGCAGGATTTCGGCATCGATGCCAAGGCGGTGGCCGCGCACCTCGTCGAGCACATTTTCGAAGCGGTGGGCAAAGGCGACCAGGGCCGACAGCTTGAACGCCCCGGCGCCGCCCTTGATAGAATGCACGGCGCGAAACACCGCGTTGACGGTTTCGTCGTTGTGGCTGCCCGAATGCATCAGCGCCAGACCCTCGGCCAGCGACTCAAGCAGCTCTTCGCTTTCCTCAAAGAACATGTCGCGGATGGAATTTTGCACGCTCATGTCACGCCCTCGCCCCGGTTACGCGCCGCACAACCGATACGATCGCCGCATCATCGAACGGCTTCACGATCCAGCCTGTCGCCCCGGCCTCGCGGGCCTTGGCTTTCAGATGCGGGGCACTTTCGGTGGTCAGAACCAGAATAGGCACGTTGCGGTGAATGGCGCCGCCACGGATGGCCGCGATCACGCCGTACCCGTCCATGTTGGGCATGTTGATATCAGTGATCACCACATCTGGTGGGTCTTCGTGAAATCGTGCGACGCCTTGCACGCCGTCGTCGGCCAGCGCGCAGTCGAACCCGGCATCCCCCATCACCTTTTGCACCAGACTGCGGATGGTCCGCGAATCGTCGATCGCCAAGACCTTGATCGTCATGCCAGCACGCTCCTTGCCAGCAGGTCAGCCGTTATTCCCAAGCGCACGAAGACCTCTTCGATCTCGGCCGAAACATGGATCACTTCGAAATTCAGCTTGCGGCCTTGCCATGACCGCGCCGCACACAACAGCAGCTCGACCACCATCGTATCCAGCCGGCGCAGCTTGGCCGCGTCGATCCTGACCGGAAATTTCGTGCTTTCGCTGAGGAAATTCTGCAAACTGTCATCCTCGGCCGGGTTGAAGTTTTCCGGCAGGCCAAAGGTCTTCCAGGTGTCCGTCATGGGTTGCTCCACCTCTCTCACCGCGCGAACCGCACTGCGGTCAACGGGTCGTTGAACGTCGGTACAGACTTAGGGGGGCACCCTTAAGAAGTGGTTTCAGAGACAGACTTCGATCCACGAACTTCCCTTCGAATTTTAGTTAACGGCTGGGTCAGGGTCGGATTTACACGGCGATCCTGGCCGCCCCGGACACACCGGGAACGCATGTCAAGGGCATGCCGACAAACGACCGGGTGCCGCAGCTGTCGTCGAAAAACCTTGGAAATTGACCGGACCGCTGGGCTTCAGGCGCGGCGCCAGTCCTGACCGGTCGGGTGAAAGACCCGCGCCCTGCCGCGCCCGGCACGCTTTGACGCATAAAGCGCCTCATCGGCGTCCGTTTGCATCCGGTCAGGATCGGGGTTGGCATAGTCAGTTGACAGCGCGATCCCGATCGATGCCGATATCTGGCATGTTTTCCCTTCCATCTCAATTGGTTGGGAGATATTTTCGATAATCCTCTGCGCGGTGATCTCAAGCTGCGACGTCTCTGCCATGCCCGGAAACACGGCGACAAACTCGTCGCCGCCAACCCGGGCCACGGTGTCTTGGCGGCGCGTCTGCGCGCCCAGAACCCCGGCCACGACTTTCAGCACATGGTCGCCCGCCGCATGGCCCAGCGTGTCATTGACCGCCTTGAAGTAATCAAGGTCCATGTGCAAAAGCGCAAAGGGCGTCTGCGCCAACGTCAGGCTTTTCAAGGTCTGCGTCAGGGCGCGGCGGTTGCGCAAGCCTGTCAGCGTGTCGGTCAGCGCCTGATGTTCGGCCATCTGCTTGTCATCTTCCAGCCGCTGCGCCAGCCCGCGCAACGCCCCCATGGCAGCGGTCTTGGCCTCGACCAGATACAACATTTCCACGGCCAGATCGGTCGGCGCAAAGTCCGTGTCGGTCAGCGCATGGGCCGTCACCGCCTCGGCCACGCCAATGCCGAACGACAGGTTCAACACCATGCCGCCATCGCCAAGGCCCTGGGCCAGACCGCGAAACGCCATGGTCCGCGCCGCCCCCCGCAACGTCATCTGCAGCCGTTCGCCCTGTCGCGCCTGCAAGGCCTTCATCGTGGTCAGTCCAGCCGGGCGCCGCAGATCAAACGCCCCAAACAAGGCGTGGCCAATCAGACTGCGCCCCGCCAACAACTTGGCCAGCGTCGGCCCATAGCTGGTGATCGTGCCATCCGGGTCCACCACCACATGCAACGGCATCAGCTTGTCCAACCCCGATTTGGGCAGGCTCATCAAGACGCTCACCACCGGCTTTGCCATCTCAAACCGCCATGCCAAGGTTGAATGGCCGCGCCTCGTACAATGCCTGATCGGCGATCTGGATCGACACCACCTCGGCCCCGCCCTCGACGCCCAGACATTCCAGCATCACCAGCGCGCCATAATCATCCGCCATCGCCCGGAGCAGGCCGACCAGAATATGCCCGACCCCCTGCAACGGCGCGGCGCAACGCAGGGTGAACTGACCCGGACCCAGCTCGCACAACTCCAGTTCCGGCATGTCGAGATTGGGCAAAACCAGCCGCCCACGCGCCGGCAATTCTTCCAGCGAATTGACGAAATCGACGAAATTCAGCCCGCTGAACCGCAGCAGCCGCCGTAGCGAGGTCAGCGTCTCATGACTGACCAGATACTGGCCCAGATCCTCCAGCAGCGTCTCGCGCGACCGTCGCAACAGTGCTGCACCCGCGTCGATCACCAGGTCGGTCAGGCGGTCATCATAGGTCAGCATGGCCTCGAACCCCGACGGCTCGACCCCGGCCTGACGCGCGATGGCCTCCCAGACTGGCGCACCATAGGTGTCGCGCAGAAAACATTGAATGGATCGGTTGATCAAACCATGCATCGGTTGGCCCCTGTGTTCGCGTACATAATTTACCGGCCACTTCGTTAATAATTCACCAAGCCCGGTTCAGGGCGCAATCGCCAGACCGGCGCTGCCGCCTGCGGAAATCTGGTTGACCGGTGCGCCCGCGACCGCAGGGGCCGCCAATTGCAGCGCATGGATCAGTCCGGCCCCCGCCTCAAACTCCGGCAGGGCGCCGGTAAACGAGGTGATGCCATGGCGCTGCAACACCCCGTCAACCACGGCAAAGCCTTCCATCGTCATATAACCGTCGCCGCTCCGGCCGATCAGCATGGCCTCATCCCCCGGCACGTCGGTCAGCAGATCGGCGACCCCCAGCACGCAGCCCGGCCCGCCCTGCGGCAAGGGGATGTCGCAATCCTGCAGCCAGTCGCCCAGATCAGAGGCCGCGACCTGCGCAAAGATCGCATCGCGCAGGGCAGCGGCCGCCGGGCTCGCCGGTTGCAGCGGCATGTCGCGCGCCAGTGACGCCCGCAGCGCCGCCAGATCGACCGGCGCAGGCTGTGCCTTGCCGTCAAAAGCCGCCAGCCGCGCCGACAGCGCCGCATTGCCCGCAGCCGCCTGTTGCCGCCTGTTGCCGCAGATCGGCCAGCGCCCCCTGCCCGGCCCCCCCCATTGCTGCAGCGCCACCAGATCAAGCGCCCCCAATTGCGTGCGCCCGTCGTTGAACCGCGCCATCTGATTGCGCGCCGCAATCGCTTCGGGGTTCAAGATGGGCGTCAACCACAGCACGGCCAGAACCGGCAAAAGCCCGGCCATGCTGATATTGGCCTGACGCACCTGCTCCATCCAGCCGCCTCCGCGCAGCACGGCCACAAGGTACAGCGCGCCATAGCCCAGCGCCGCCAGCACAGCCGTCGCGAGCAGCAGCCGGTTCGGTGTCCGGCCGCCGGCCACCACCCGCAGCCAGACCGCCCACACCGCCAGACCCGCAGGTACTGCGACCAAGGCGGCCAACACCTGTGTCGCCCGCTGCATCCAGGGTTGCGCGGGCGCAGCCATTTCGTCCTGATCGACCGACGCCGTGACCAGTGTCACCCCGCAAACCGCAATCGCGAGCAGCGCAGCCGTGATCGAGGTGGCGCCGAACAGCCCCGCCATACCGCGTAGCGGCAGCATGGCAACGAAAACCATGATCACCACCACCAGCACCGGCACCGGCACCAACAGCCCCAGCAGCCGCAAGACCAGATTGGCCGTCACCAGATCGGCAAATTCCAGCACCACCGCCAGCGCCAGCCCGGTGGCGGCCCCCGTCACCAGCCAGGCCACGCCGCCGATCTGCAACAGGCTGCCGATCACTGTGACCCCGACCAGCCCCAGCACTGCGTCCGACAGAAAGATCACGCCCCAGACCAGCCCGACAAAGAGGGCAGCGATGCTGACCCGCATCACCATCCCCCAGCCTTCCGCAAACAGCGTCGGATAGTCGCGCCAACCCGCCTTGTCCTCGGCGATCACGAAGGGCCAAGGGATCGTCAGCAGGATCAGAACCGCTGCAATAACGATGACAGAGCCGACGCTGTCGCCAACCTCGGCAAACCGCAGCCCGGCCCAACTGAACAGCACCGCCGTGGCGCAAGACACAACCAACGCCGACAGCGCCGCGCGCGCCAGCAGCAACGGCCCCGTCATCGCCAGCAACCCGCCGCAAAACCCCAGCGCCGCCAGCGCCAGCCCATAGGCCAGCCGCCCCTCGATCAGCCCGCGCCCGATGCCCAGCGCCAAAAGATACAACGCGAGCCCCGACAGGGTCCCGATCAAGGTCAGCACTATTCGTTGCTGCGTCATCGAACACCCCAGCCGTGGTCCTTGTTCGGCCAGTTAGCACTCGATTGACCGAAAGCACGATGGGTCTTAATGGGGATGGCGAAGCCGAAATGCAAGAATGTCGAACAAGCCTCTTCGTCCTTCCTTCTGTTCCCCGATGCGCCAAAGCGTATCGGGGAGGCGCCTGCCTGCCCCAGGGCAGGCGCCTTCAGCGCCCACCCCAGGCAGGCGCCTCCCCTTGGTCACCATGGCGCCCGGCCCAATCCCCCTTGCCCTCGCCTTGCGGCTCTCGGCAATCGGACGGATGAAGGCTCCACCGGAGCCTTCATC
>JANXPK010000209.1 GCA_025357355.1 Rhodobacterales bacterium | reverse complement strand
CTTGTCCTTTTCCGGCGTGACCGGCGCTGGTGCGGCGCCGAAAGTCAGCATGGTCGGGTCGAACTTGAAATAGCGCTCGCCCACGGAATCGCTGCCGGGACCTGAGGGGCGCGCGGAGTCCTTGACCTTTTGGGCCAGGTTTTCGGCGGTGTCTTTCTTTTCCTCGGTCGGTTTGGTGTTGATGGTGCCGGACACCACCTGCCCATCCATGATCTTGCCCATGGCGGCATCGACTTTCTTCACCAGATCCGGGTCATACGGCAGCGAATAGGCGCGTGGCGTGCCGGAAGGGTAGTTCTTGTCGTCCAGCTCTTCCAGCCAGAGAAAGACATGGCCCTTTTCCTTCATCAGGGCATTGGGTTCGACCACGCGGGCCCAGTGCAGCTTGAAATGGGCGGGCGGCGGGCCGTCGGTGGGCAGGCCGCGCAACTCGCCGATGTTGTAATAGCTCCACGTGATCATGATGCCGGTGGCAAGGGTGGCGACAAGCTTGACGGCCAATGGCAGACGGGCGGTCACGACGATGACGGCGAGCAGTGCGGCAACCAAGGCATAGGAACCGGCCATCAGGATGATTGTCGCGGTCATTTGACAGCTGCCCCGGTTACGGCATCAAGCAGGGGTGCCGCTGCGGGGGCATCGGTTCGGGTCAGATCGACCAGGCTTTTGGGATGGTTGTTGACGTCGACAATCTCTTGCCCCTTCACCGTAAAGCGCACGGCGGTCTTTTCGTCGCCGGTCCCGCCCAGGGTGATCGTGTCATAATAGACAACCTTGACGACCGGGTTGAGCTTTTCAACCTTGACTGACACGGGCAGGCTGCCCGCATTGGCGATTTAGTGGACAATGTTGACCGTATACTCGCCATCGCTGAACCCGCGGATCGAGACAATCTCCTGGTTCAGCGGATTGGAGATTGTCTTGCCGTTGACCGTAATCTCGTCCTTGAACATGCCGCGGTCGTCGCGATCCAGATGCATCAGACCGGCCTCGCGGTGGTGATACCACACGATGTTGCCAACCGGGTCCTGGACATAGGTGTCAACGTCGTCCGGGTTATTGTCTGGCCAGGTGACAGAGATCATCATCTCAGCCTTGGGATCAACCTTGCCGGTTTTCGCCACCGGATTGATCATTGCAAATGACACAAAGAACATGAAGGTGATGGCCTTCAAGGAGTTGAACAAGAGCGCCGAAAAGATTTCGAAATCCGGTTCCGGTTCTTCCTCAAACATTGGTGGCAACCTGATTTTGCGGCTTCAGGCGCGGAACCAGGGAAATTTCGGTCATCTTTACCATGGTCTGCATCATGTCGGTCGCCAGCGCATCGGCAAAGTTGTACTGGACGCGCAAAAGAATGCCCGCGACCAGACCGGCAATGGTGGTCAGCAAGGAGACCGCCATGCCGCCAATCATGCGTTGCAATGCTGCACGCAACGTCTCGACGTCGAAATTCTTCATGTCGCCCATCGAGTTCAGCATGATCACAAAGCCGATCATGGTGCCGAGCATGCCAAGCTTGTACAGAAGGTCGGTGCCGTAGCTGCCCACCTTGGTGCGCCGCCGCAACGAGGCGCCAAAGCTTTGCAGCAAAAGCTGACGATCGCCGTCCGGCTCGACCAGTGAATGCGACAGATCGCGCATTGTAGAGCCAACCAACCCGTCAGGCGCCAGTTTTCCGGCCAGCACCGTGACGCCATCCGCGTTGACAGTCAGGGGACCGCTGCCTTGCGCCATCGTGTCGGCGGCGATCAGGACTTGGCGATATTCGCCCGACATCCAGATCAATATCCACAAGGCATGTACGGAAAACGCCAGGAACAGCACAGTGATCACCACAGAGATATGGCTGGTGTCGGCCGTGAAGAGATAGTTAAGCAGCCCGTAATCCCACAGCACCACCGCACTAAGGCACATCAGCGCCGCAAACAGCACCCATCGCAACGTGGCGTCAAAGGCACCGTCGCCGACCGAGGTGCTGAACACGCGAACCAGTGATGTCATCGGTCTTTCGCCCTTTCCAAGAGTGCCATGAGCCTAGCGAAAGCCGCCGGGAGTGTGGCCGCGCCGCCATTCCCAGGGTTCCATGAAAATCACGCCGGGTTGCCAAAGCCCGACCCCGGCAGCGATCGCCTCAAGTTGTATCTGTTCGTAGTCCTTGGTCTGATCGGTGAAAGCCAGCGCCATGCCCTCGCGGACCATCTCGGCGTTGATGTCCTGATCGCCAAGGTCGCACACGCCATAGCGTCGTCCGAACGGGTCAGGATCGCCGGTCAGCGTGCATTGAACGGGGCCGCGTCCGGTCAGCGTCTCAAGCGCGCGTTTGGCAACGTTGTAACAATCGAAAGGCTGGCTGTCCTGAGTGCAGGTCTGCGAGCGCTCCGGGGCATCAATTCCCCACAGAATCACCCGCCTGCCGGCGACGATCAGGATGTCAGCGTCCAGTACCCTCGCCTCGCCCGAGATAATCTCTGGAGCGGTATCGGCATGGGCGGGGCCAGCCGGTGCGCCCGTCAGAGCAAGCAGCATTGAAAATCCCAATGCCGCAAAGAAGTATGGCCTGCGCCCTATTGCGCTATCAGAGGGATGCGGGCGCATGATGAGCCTCCCTTGCGACAAGGACGAAGATGACATGCTGGCAATGAAGGCGATGGCTTTGGTGCTTGGGCTCTTGGTGGCGACCCCCGGTTGGGCCACCCCCGCCGATGATCTGATTTCGGGCGCGCGCAAGGAATGCCGCGGTTGCGACCTGAGCGGTGTCTCGTTCAAGAAGGCCAATCTGGAAGGGGTCGATCTGACCGGCGCGAACCTGGACGGCGCCAGTTTTCACCGCGCCGATCTGCGTGGCGCGATTCTGGACGGCGTCTCGGCATTCGGGGCCAATTTCAACATGATCGACGGCACCAAGGCCAGCTTCAAGGCTGCCAAGCTGAGCCGCACGATGTTCTATGGCGCGCAGCTTTCCGGCGCGGATTTCAGCGGCGCCGATCTGACCGAGGCGCGGATGCAGACGGCACGGCTGACTTCGGCCAAGCTGGTGGGGGCGATCCTTGACCGGACGGTGGCGCATGACGCGGTGGCCAACAACGCCGATTTCACCAAGGCCTCGATGCAATTGACCAACCTCAACACCGCCCATCTGAGCCACAGCATCTTTGACGGCGCAATCATCAATTATGCCGGCTTCATCAAGTCGGAACTTGCCCGGGCCAGTTTCGCAGGCGCCACCATTTCGCTGACTGATTTTCTGGGTGCCGATCTGCGGCAGGCCAAAGTGACCGGTGCGACGCTGACCGGCAACCGCTTTACCACCGCCGCCACCACCGAT
>JANXPK010000207.1 GCA_025357355.1 Rhodobacterales bacterium | reverse complement strand
GCCAAGCGTGTTCTCGAAGAGCTGATATGACCCGAGGAAGGGCAGCAGAATCTCGGTCAGCCCAAAACCCTTGCCGTCAGCCGTCAAGAGCAGCAAGGGATGGGTGATGATCAGCAGAACGGTGGCATAGGCCAGCGTGTTGTGGATGCGAAAGATCGGTAGCTTGCGGTGCGGCCAACTGACTTCGGGGTCATATTTGATCGACAACAGCAGGCCGAGCAAAATGCCCAGGCCCATGGTGCCACAGGCGGCAAGTCCGAAATAGGATATCAGGTCAATGGTCGTCAGACCGTAGGGGGCCAAAAGGGTCGTCAACGTCATCTAGGTGTCTTTCCTGTAGGCGCGTTCGGCGCATGTTATTGCGTCTGCATAGCCCCCCGGACTGACGGAAACCTGAACCCAACATGACGGTTCTGTCATGCGGCATGTTTTGCTGCGGTTGCATAAATGTTTAGGCAGTTTTCGGCGGATCGGCGCTGACAACCGGGAAGCGCAAAGTCACGCAAGTGCCTTGTCCCGACGCACTTTCGATGCCGACTGTCCCGCCATGCAGCCCGGCAATGCTGCGCACCAGCGTCAACCCAAGTCCTACATGGATTGTCGATCCGGTTCGGGCGCGGTCGGCCCGGTAGAAACGGTCGAACACATGCGGAATGTGCTGGGACGCAATGCCGGACCCGGTGTCGCTGACCGTGATCTGCACGTCACCGCCGGTCTTGGTCAGCGCCACAGTCACATTGCCACCGGGCGGTGTGTGGGAAATTGAATTGCTGATCAGGTTGCCGACGGCTTGCTGCACCAACGTGCGGTCCACACCAGCCCAAAACACAGGCCCGCGGACTAGTTGCAAGGAAACTGAGGCCTCAGCCCCCGCCGTCTCGTAAAAATCAATCACGGCGGCAATCGTCTGCCGCAGATCAACCCAGTCGCGGTGGTCGATCTGGGTTGCCTTTTCAGCCTTGGCCAGAAACAGAAGGCTTTGGATAATCCGGGTCAGGCGTTCAAATTCCTCCAGGCATGATCCCAACACGTCCTGGTAATCAGCGGCTGTTCGGGTTTTGCCCAGGGCCACTTCCACCTCGCCCCGCATATTCGCAATCGGCGTGCGCAATTCATGCGCCACGTCAGCCGAAAACTGCGACATGCGCCCGAAGGTGTCTTCCAGACGGTCCAGCATCTCGTTGAACGTGGTGCCAAGCTGCGCCAATTCGCTCGGCAGGCCCGTCAGCACAAGGCGCTGGTTCAAAGTGCCGGATCGGGTGTCGCGGGCGGCGCGGGTGATCCTTTCGATCGGCCGCATCCCGCGCCGCGCAATCATCATGCCGCCAACCGCAGAGGCCCCGACGGAAAGGAGCAGAATAAGGACCATCAGGTCGCGGTACTCTCGCAAGAAGCGTTCTTCGCCCTCCCGGTCGACGGCCACCTGAAACAGCCTCGGGTCATGCGCCAGCGGGTCCAAGGTTGCCCGGGCGGTCACCAACCGCAATTCGCGCTCCGCCGGAGTGATGGTTTCGCCATGCAGTGAAGCCCGGGTATCGGTGGCCAGCAGGACGGGAAACAGCGCGGACGGCGCCAGTCTTGCCATCCCGGGCGTCTCGAAAAGTGTCGCACCTGTCCCATCTACCAACCGGACAAAGATTTGCTGCCGGGTCTGGAGGCCAAGCCCACCCACCACGGGCGCAGTCATCGGGGCATCGGGCGTTGCCGCAGCCAACAGCAGCCGCAAATCCTGAATGTGGTTCTCCAGCGTCAGGGTATCTTCGCGGTCCAGATTGATAGTGAGCGCCCAATACAGTGAACCAGTTGTCACCAACACCAGCGCAAAGGCCGACAGCCCATACCAAAGTGCCAACTGCACCTCGATGGAATTGAATTGCAGA
>JANXPK010000176.1 GCA_025357355.1 Rhodobacterales bacterium | reverse complement strand
TCATCGCCGACATGGACCGCGCGCAGGATGTGAAACTTGCCGTCGCCCGGCTCAAGATCGAAAAGGCCGCCCAGGCAGAGACGTTCCCACGTGATCACAGGCCCTGGGGTTGGTACGAAAGTTTGGTCGTTGGCAACCGGTTTCAGGTCAAACGCATCGTTGTCCACCCCGGGGCGTCGTTGTCGCTGCAAAGCCACCACCACCGTGCCGAACATTGGATCGTCGTCGAGGGCACCGCCAAGGTCACGGTCAATGAAGATGTAAACCTCGTCACGGAAAACCAATCGGTCTATATCCCCCTTGGCGCCATCCACCGACTGGAAAATCCGGGCAAGTTGAACATGGTGTTGATCGAGGTCCAGACTGGCAGCTATCTGGGCGAAGACGACATCATTCGCTACGAAGACATTTACGCCCGCAGTCAAGGTGCCAAGGGCTGAGCAATTTCGGTCTTGGGTGGCGTTGAAAAGGCCGTAATGTGACGAAGCCTGGCCTTGATGTGGCGGAGAGCCTATTGACGACTTCAAGTGAACCAGACGCCTGGACCACCGTCTTGGCCGACCTGCTGTCTGGCAGTGTTCCATCGGGCCAGCATGCCGAAACCCTGCATGCCTTGGGCGCTTCCCTGGCGACCGGTCACTCCGCCAGGGATCGAACCAGACAAACGATCCTGCGCCTGTTGGCCCAGCGTGAGGCGTTGGCAGGTCCGGTGGCCGATGACCCAGAGCCTGCGGTCATGCCATTCTGGCCGGGCGAGAACCCACAGCCCTTGCCGCCAATAGGTGGCTCCGGGTTGGCCGGTTGCAGCATCGTTGCCGTCAATTCAGACCTGAACCCGGTTTCCCTTGGCCCACTGGCCTCCTGGTTTGCAACCCCGGCGGACGAGATCGTGCTGGTCGATTTAGCGACCAGATTCAGACTGGCCCAAGTTCTGCAAGCTGCGCATATCGACGACCCGCGGCTGCGCGTGGTTCGCATCGCGAGCGAGGAGGCCTGCTTTCCGTCGCAGGCGTTCAATGCAGGCTTCCGGATTGCCCGTCATGCGCGGATCCTGGGATTGGCGGGCATCGTGCTTGAGCGGAACTACCTGTCTACTGTTCTATTGTCCGGGGATTTTCTGCTGGATTGCGGCCCGCCGGACGGCTCCAGCATCTTGCTGGACATAAACCGGCGCGACCTGTCGGCGTGCTGCGGCTTCAACGAACATCTGGATAGTGCTGCGTGGATGGCCGATGACCTCGCAGCCCGGCTTGCGGTCTTGGGCCGGCGTTGGGGTCGAACACCGACCGAACGGTTTTCACGCCAGCAACAACCCCCAAAGGTCGAACCTCCGCAAATGGCCAGTTTGGGTGACGTCCTGAAATCGGACCCTGAACTTGCCGCATTGCGCAATCGCTTCATCGCCTTGGTCATGCCGGAATGGACTGTCGCGGCGCTCACCCCGTTCTTCGCCGCGAGCTTGGT
>JANXPK010000182.1 GCA_025357355.1 Rhodobacterales bacterium | reverse complement strand
CAAGGAAATCAGCTACATCCATGCCGAAGGTTATGCATCAGGTGAACTGAAACACGGCCCCATCGCGCTGATCTCGCCGCAGGTTCCGGTGATCGTTCTCGCCCCCCGCGACGGACTTTTCGAAAAGACCGTGTCGAACATGCAAGAGGTCATGGCCCGTCACGGCAAGATCCTTCTGATCTCCGACGCCAAAGGCATCCGCGAGGCCGGCACTGGCTGCTGGAAGACCCTGACCCTGCCCGAAGCCAGCATCTTCGCCCCGATCCTTTACGCCGTTCCCGCCCAGCTTCTGGCCTACCACACCGCCATTGCCAAGGGCACCGATGTCGACCAGCCGCGCAACCTCGCCAAGTCCGTAACCGTGGAATAACCGCCCCAGATCAGGAACCGTCATGGCCACTCAATTCCCCCGCCTCGCCCTGTCCCACCGCGATTTCATCGCGGCCCA
This sequence comes from Rhodobacterales bacterium, assembly GCA_025357355.1. Taxonomy (GTDB): domain Bacteria; phylum Pseudomonadota; class Alphaproteobacteria; order Rhodobacterales; family Rhodobacteraceae; genus Stagnihabitans. The sequence continues at coordinate 2,877 of JANXPK010000182.1, read as the reverse complement.
GCACGTGTTCTTTGTCGCCACGGCAGCCGCAACCGGTCGGGTGAACACATCGCCCAAGGGCACGGACAGCCTGCGCGTTCTGGACAGCAACCGCATCGTCTGGCGCAATTTCACCGGCTCTGGCAACGAAACGGCAGGCCATCTGGCCCAGATCAACCGCATGACGCTGATGTGGTGCAGCTTTGACGCGCAACCCCTGATCCTGCGCTGCTATGGCACGGCCCAGGTGCTGCATGCCGGACAACAGGGCTGGGATGCGGCCAATGCCGCCTTTCCGCCCTTTGCCTCGGCCCGCCAGATCTTTGAGATGACCATCGATCTTGTCCAGACCTCCTGTGGCTGGGGCGTGCCGCGCATGACCCATGAGGGCAAGCGCAACGAGGCCGATGACTGGGCCGCAGCCCAGGGCCCGGCCGGCATCCGCGCCTATTGGGCGCAGGCGAACCGCACCACACTGGATGGCTTTGCGACCGGCATCGAAGCCGCTCTATGAGCCCTGCAGACGCCCTCGCCCAACTGCAAGCCTTGGCCGATCCGGCCCGCGCGCGGGACTCCGCCGCCTATCACAAGGCGCCCCGCGTCTATCTGGGCATCAAGGTTCCCGACATCACCGCCCTTGCGACGTCGTGGCGCGACGGCACCGCTACCGCCCAGCGCGTCGCCGTCGCGGATTACCTCTGGCGCACGGACATCCACGAGGCCCGCATCGCCGCCGCCAAACTGCTCGCCCAAGCCCGCATCCCGGACGACGAGGCTGTCTGGCGCCTGATCGCCTCCTGGGTGCCCGGCTTCGACGCCTGGGCCATCGCCGACCACGCCAGCGACGCCGGTGGCCGCCGCCTTGTCGCCAACCCCGCCCGTCTGGATGAGGTGGAAACCTGGGTCACCCACGACAACATGTGGACCCGCCGCGCTGCTCTGGTGCTGACCTTGCCCTGGACCAAACAGAACTTCCCCACTGCCGCCGACCTCGCCATCCGTACCCGCGTCCTCGGCTGGGCCGCCCAGATGACCACCGACCGCGACTGGTTCATCCAGAAAGCCATCGCCTGGTGGCTGCGCGACCTGTCCAGGCACGATCCCCGGCGCAGCCATGACTTCCTCGCAGGCCCCGGCCAGACCCTCAAATCCTGGGCCCGCAAAGAAGCCGCCAAATACCACTGACCCATTCATCTTTTCATAAATATCCCACCGGAGGTCTGGAGGGTGTGAAACCCTCCAGTCCCGCCCTCATCTCTCGCGATCCCCTTGCCCCCTGCGCGCAACCGGCCTACCTTTGGTGCATGACCGCACCCCTGATCGACCCCTTCGCCCGCGCCATCAGCTACCTGCGCGTTTCGGTCACTGACCGCTGCGACTTCCGTTGCGCCTATTGCATGACCGAACACATGACGTTCCTGCCCAAGGCCGAGCTTCTCAGCCTTGAAGAGCTGGACCGCCTGTGCACGGCCTTCATCCGTCTTGGCGTCGAGAAACTCCGGATCACCGGCGGCGAACCCTTGGTGCGCAAAGGCATCCTGACCTTTTTCGCGGCGATCTCGCGCCACCTTCAGACCGGCGCCCTCAAGGAACTCACCCTCACCACCAACGGCTCGCAACTGCGCAAATACGCGGCCGACCTTGCGGCCCTTGGCGTCAAACGCATCAACGTCTCGGTCGACACGCTGGACGACAGGAAATTTGCCGAGATCACCCGCTGGGGCCGCCTGCCGCAAGTGCTTGACGGCATCGCCGCCGCCCGCGAGGCTGGCCTCAAGGTCAAGATCAACGCCGTCGCCCTCAAGGGTTTCAACGAGGATGAACTGTTCACCCTCACCGAATGGTGCGCCCGCGATGGCCACGACCTGACCTTCATCGAGGTCATGCCGATGGGCGACATGGGCGAGGTGCAGCGCACCGACCAGTACTGGCCCCTCAGCGACCTGCGCGCGCAACTGGCGACCCGCTACACCCTGACCGACCTGACCATCCGCAGCGGCGGCCCCGCCCGTTACCTGCGCCTGAACGAAACCGGCCAAACCATCGGCCTCATCACCCCGCTCACCCACAACTTCTGCGAAAGCTGTAACCGCGTGCGCCTGACCTGCACCGGGGCGTTGTACATGTGCCTTGGCCAGGAAGACATGGCCGACCTGCGCGCTCCCCTGCGCGCCAGTCCCGATGATGCTCCTCTGGAACAGGCGATCCGCGCTGCCATCGCCCGCAAACCCAAGGGCCACGACTTCGACTATTCCCGCCAGAAGGTCGCCGGTCAGGTCCGTCGCCACATGAGCCACACCGGCGGCTGATCCCAACGCTCCTTTCCGTCTCTTCCCCGATACGCCAAAGCCTATCAGGGAGGCGCCTGCCTTGCTTCGGGGGCTTACGCGGCCCCCGAACGGGTCGGGCATTGCCCGGCGCTGCGCTTGTCACCGGGCAGGAAAGCGAAGATCGGGTTTGGTTCGATCTGGAATCATCTCGCATAACCCTCTCAAGACCAGCGCAGGACCACATCCGCCGCCCTCGACCCCCGCACCACCCTGTGAATGTTGGGCATGTCGTTGCCGTCGATCCATGCCCGTGCCTCGGCGGGCGTCTTGCCGTAATGGGCCCAGCGCTCCAGCAAGCGGCGGTCCAGTTCGACCTCGGGCACGTCAATCCACACCGTCAGGTCAAAGAGCGGCGCAAGGTCGGGCCACGGCGCCTCGTTCAGCAAAAGGTAGTTGCCCTCCACCACCAACAGGCGGTCCGCCGCCGTCACCATGTCGGCCCCGGCGCGCGAAATCTCCAGGTCGCGGTCAAAGATCGGGATCGCCACCTCATCCTCGACCCGCAGGCGCCCCAGCATATGCTGGAAGCCGCGCACGTCAAACGTGTCCGGCGCGCCTTTGCGGTCGC
>JANXPK010000142.1 GCA_025357355.1 Rhodobacterales bacterium | reverse complement strand
GGACAAGCGGGCGGAGGGGCTGCCCTACAAAACGCCGCAGGACGCGCTGATCATGGCCTCATTGGTAGAAAAAGAGACCGGGGTCGCGGGGGAGCGCAAGGTGGTGGCGTCGGTGTTTCTGAACCGCATGGCGCAGGGGATCAAGCTGCAGACCGACCCGGCGGTGATCTACGGGGTGACCAAAGGGCAGGGCACGCTGGGCCGGGGGCTGCGGCAAAGCGAGCTGCGCCGGGACACGCCGTGGAATACCTATGTGAATGTCGGCCTGCCCGCGACGCCGATTGCCAATCCCGGGCGGCTGTCGATCGAGGCGGCGCTGCATCCCGACAGCACGAACTACCTCTATTTCGTCGCTGACGGCACCGGCGGCCATGCCTTTGCCGCCACTCTGGAGGAGCACAACAAGAACGTCGCCAAATGGCGGGCAATCGAGGCGGCGCAGGGAGTGACGGACACGACCGGCACCGGAGCGGCCGATCCAGCCGGGAACTGAGGTTGGTCCGAGGTTCGGACCACGTGGATTATTGTGGTAATTCAAATGGATGAGGTTTTCCGTTAACCTGAATGAAAGGTTTCGGATGGCTTCGTCTCGGGTGGTCAGCGCCTACTCGGCGGCGAGCGGCGGCAGGCCGGATTGCGAATGGTTGGCGTAGGTGGTCCAGGTCGGAGTGTAATCCTCGGCCTGATTGCCCCAGACCGTCCAGCCGGGGCGCGGACCGCGGGCAAAAAGCTCCAGCCTTGGGCCGGTGCTGCAGCCTTCGATCAGGGCATATTGTTCGTCGGGCTTGCGGCTGTGTTCGCGTTTCTGGGTCGAGATAATGTTTTCCTGGGTCCGGCCCTGTTGCAAGGTGCGGGCATTCCTGCCGCGCACGCCGAACAGCAGAACCTCGGTCACATTGCGGAAATAAAACCCGACGCCACGACGGTCGGGGCCGCCGTCCTTGCGGATCTTGTACCAGATGATGTTGCTTTTGTAGTTGAAGCCCCAGGATTTCATCACCGCCAGCCCCTCGGGCAACAAGGCGTTGGGCACCCAGAGATAGAGATGGGCGGTATCGGCGGCGATCCGGGCAACCGGCAGCGCGCAAATCTCGGGCAGTTTCAGAGTAGCATAGCGCGCCAGGCGCTTGTGTTCAGGCGCCATCTTGCCGGTGCGGTTTTCAAACTGCCAGGGCGGGTCGGCCAGGATGGTGGCAAAGCGGTCGGTTCCGGCTTTTTGCAGGAGATCGTCAGCGGCGTCGGTCATGCATCCTCCTCCACATACAGGCTTTTTCTGATGCCAAAGACCAGAAGCGGACATCCGGCACCACCACCGCCTTCGATCCTTGGCAACAGTTTTGACAGATGTGTGGTCGAGTTTCCATAGGATGATCCTCGGCCAAGTTGGTTAAAGATGTTTTGCAATTCGTCGGCGCGCGTAATCACGATGCCGACGCTGACGGCGCGCAGATCAAACAGCAAGGGGAAATTGTTCAGGTCGCGGTCAAAGAACGGATCCTTGTTGTTCCATTCGATTTCCAGGGCGACCTCGTTTTTGAAGCAGTCGACCTTATGGGTGGGCGAGTCCAGACGACGGACGTCGACCTCGATTGCAGTCAGGAACTGTCTTTCGGTCCAGCCGCGCTTCAAAAGGAAGCCATCGATAAAGGCAGAAAGCCGGGATTTGTTGCCGCCACCCTCGGCGATCCACGATTTGCGCAGGCGAAACGCTTGCAAGAGGTCCAGCAGGTCGGCCCATTCTTCAGGATAATCCTGCGACAGGATCGCGCTTGCGTGTTTCCATTCGTGGCATTCATAATTGTCAAAGATGAACCGGGGGAGACGGTCTTTCAACATCTGGTGGCTCCCTTCTGACAAGTGAGCATACCTAGAGGCATGCTACGCCGCAAGGGCGGATAGGGTTGAGGCCGATGGGGGCAAAGCTTAACGGAAAGTAAATGTATCGTCCGGCAAGCCATTGATACCATTGGATTTTTAGTTTGACTTTGCGAACGGTTCCACGTATAGATTGTGGCATGCTAGAAGAGGTGGGCGAGCGGCACGGGGGTGACCCCGGCGCCGCTTTTTCATTGGCACTGGCGGGCAGCAAGAAGGGCGGGTTGGGCAGGAATGAGCATCAATTTCTCCGCCGGAGAGGACGAGCCGGTCGATGTGCTGGCGACGACCGAAACGGCGTTGGTGCAGGCGGCCGAAAATCTGGCGCGGCTGATCAACAGGATCAAGGACGGAAACTTTCAGGAGGCAAAGGCCACGCCCGAAGCAGTCAAGGGGCTGCACCGGGCGCTGGAGGTTGTGGTTTTAGGGAGGCGCGATGTTGAAAAACTCTGCAAGCAGGTTAGCGGGACTGTCGGAGCCACCAGCCTCGACTTTCACGCCGCGCGGGATGAGATCGGGCGCAGGCTGGCTCGCCTCCGCGACGCCGAACCAGGTTGACG
>JANXPK010000047.1 GCA_025357355.1 Rhodobacterales bacterium | reverse complement strand
CTTGTCGCGCACGAGCCACGCCCAGCCCGACCCGAACTGCCCGGCCCCGGCAGCGGCAAAGGCGTCCTTGAATGCCTGAACCGAGCCAAAGCTGGCAGTCAATGCCGTCTCCAGCTTGCCTGGCATCTTCTTGTCGCCCGGCCCCATCACCTCCCAGAACAGGGCATGGTTCCAGTGCTGGCTGGCGTTGTTGAAAATGCCGTTCTGCGCCACGGCCCCGGCGACGTAGGTGCCCTTGACGATGTCCTCGACGCTCTTGTTTTCCCACTCGGTGCCCGCGATCAGCTTGTTGCCGTTGTCGACATAGGCCTTGTGGTGCAGGTCGTGGTGGAATTCCAGCGTCTCCTTGGACATGCCAAGGGCGGCAAGCGCATCATGCGCATAGGGCAGATTGGGCAGCGTGAAGGCCATGGGACGTCTCCTGTTCGCGGATGTTCGCTGAGCGTCAATAAGCGACTTGGGCTGCGGAAGGTCAAGGGCAGGCACACCCTTACCGGCACTTTCAGCCTGCTTTGGCCGCCCTATTTCTTGTCGAGCGCGCAGGTTCCGTTGGCGCTGAAATTATTGCTGAAGCCGATGGGATTCGCCTGAACCTGCAACTGGTCGGTGACGCGGAACTAGGTGCCGTGGTAAGCGATCTTTGTGCGTTGCCCCGCATTGTTCAGCATGAACACGTCCCAGTCGAAAACCCGTTTGACGCTGTCATCGGCCGTGACCCTGACCACCATCGGCTTCTTATTGTTGAAATATGACACAACTGCATCCAGCACCATGAAGCTCTTGGTCTTGGGGTCTTCGATCAGATAGATTTCCCTGGCAATCATGTCACCTTGCAACGATTCCCCGACTTGCATAACGCATTTCTGGACCTCGGCTTCGGCCACGAACGGCCAGCTTGCCAATGCGGCCAACAGCAGCGTTGAATAAATGCGCAACGTCCTCTCCTTTGGAAATCAAACCAGTCTTTGCGCCACGGTAACGAGGCGGGCGGACGCTGTCTACCACAAGTTGCAAGCCACTAGGTTCCATGCGCCTTTAGAGTATGATGACTCTTGATGGAAACATCGCGATGGCTGTGTGGTTGGCCGGTCCACCTTCGCCACACGTGCCAGAGTACCGTCTGATTGCCGCGGCACGCAAGTGCAAGGCAAGTGGGATTGGGTCGGGTGCCGTGGTAACGAAGGGAAGGCGCCTGCCAGGGTCTGGCAGCCGCCTTCCCGACAGGCTTTGGCTTGTCGGGGAAGTGAAAACAGACAAGACGTGGTGGTTCAGATTATACCAGGCGAGCGCGCTGGCTTTCCGCCAAGGCTCATCATGCTCTCACCTCGGCGCCAATCCTCACCGGGTTAAAATCAGGTTAAGAAGAAAATGTAACTAGTCGATATTCATATGCTTTCATGACGGTCCGAACCTCGGACCGTCTCACCAAAGCTCCGACCCGGGCTGCGCCGAATGCTCCAAAAGCCCCATCACGTAACCCGCAACCGACCGGAAACAAGCCAGCGTGAAGCCATCCCCCTGCCGCCAGAACGCTGCCGCCACCTGTGCGGCCCTTGTCCGGCGCAGCTCGCCTTCCGCCAGCCTGTCCAGATCGACCGGGCACAGCTTGCGGATCACCTGATCGGCCTTGGCGCCCTCGATGCGGAACACCGCGCGGGCATCCGAAACCACCGCGGCCAGATGGTGCTGCCCCCGCAAGGCCGCAGCCAGGGCCGCCATCGCTGCCCCTGTCTCACCATAGGGCAGGATCAGCAGATATTCATCCGGGCTCATCCACCCCGCCGCCCGCTCGCCCGCCACCACGATCTGCCGCGGTGCCGGAACCTCCGTCCCCGTCACCGCCCGCACCGCCTCCGCCAACCCCGCCACATCCGACTTGGCCCGCAGCGAGATCATCCCCCGCGGCCCGATCTCGGTCACCTTGGCAAACCCATCGAACGTTACCTGCCCAAGGGCACTGACCGGTTCAGACATTCTGCTTCTCCCCCGCCTTGTCATAGAACACCGGATCGACAACCTTTGCCGCCACGGTGCCCCCCGTGACCGTGTTGAACTCCACGACGTCGCCCAGCCGATCCATGCCGCCTACGATCAATCCCATCGCAATGCCCCGTTTCAGCGTCGGGCTATGATAGGTCGAGGTCACCCTACCTTGGGTATTCCTCTGTCCGTTCGCGTTAAATCCCTCAGCCAGAATATAAGCGCCGTCCGGGATGACCGAGCCGTCCACCGTCTCGAACCCCGCCAGCTTCCAGCGGTCGGCCCGTGCAAGAAAGCTGCGTTCCTGTCCGCGCTTGCCCAGATAATCCGCCTTCTTCTTCGAGATCGCCCAGCCGAGGTTCAGGTCCTCTGGAATGACCGTGCCGTCGGTCTCATCCCCGAT
>JANXPK010000864.1 GCA_025357355.1 Rhodobacterales bacterium | reverse complement strand
ACCAAGGGCCGCAAGATGTCGTCTGCGGACTGGTCGGTATGGGTGGCGGTGAAGGCGGTGATCATGGGTTACACCAAAGTGTCCAGCGGCGATCAGGCCGATGTGCGCGCCTATCTCAACTCGCCCGACCTCAAGCTTGACGGCTCCAAGGGCATCACCCTCAGCTTCCGCCCCTGGGACGGCCAGTTGCGGATGCCGATCCTGCTCAGCACGTCCGACGCCGTCATCGCGATTGCCCCGATTGAGGGCTATCTGCATCCCGACACCACTCTCGATACCCTCGGCACGGATCAGGCGGAATTCGTGTGCGACTGACGCCGCTGCAACTCCTCCTTGGCCTCTGGGTGATCATCGAGCGCGAGATCGCCAAATTCGCCCGTCAACGCGAGCGGCTGTTTTCCTCGATGGTGCGGCCCTTGTTGTGGCTCATCGTCTTTGCCAGCGGCTTGCACGATCTTCTGGGCGTCTCGATCATCCCGCCCTACCGCACCTATACCCCCTATCAGGAATACATCCTGCCCGGCCTGATCGGCATGGTCGTGCTGTTCCAATCCATGCAGTCGGCGCTGTCGCTGGTCTATGACCGCGAGGTTGGCGTCATGCGGGTGATGCTGGTCACCCCGCTGCCCCGGCCCTTTCTGCTGTTTGCCAAGATCCTTGCCGCAACCGTGCTGGCGCTGTTGCAGGCTGCCATCTTCCTTGCCATCGCTGCGGCCTTTGGCATCACCTTGCCGCTCAAAACGCTGATCTTCACTGTCCCCGCAGTCATTCTGTCCGGCCTGATGCTTGGCTCCATCGGGCTGGTGGTGTCGGTCTACACCAAACAGATCGAGAATTTCGCCGGGATGATGAACTTCGTGATCTTCCCGATGTTCTTTCTGTCATCGGCCCTCTACCCCTTGTGGAAACTGCGTGAGGCCGGGGTGCGGGTCATTTACTTTCTGGCAAACTGGAACCCTTTCACCCACGCGGTCGAACTGATCCGCTTTGCCGCCTACGGCAAGTTCGACATGACTGCGTTTCTGGTGGTCGCCGGTACCGGGATCGTGGCCTTTGCGATGGCAGTGCGCGGCTACAATCCGCTGGTGGGTGCTTTCGGTCAGGTCAAGCGCGATTGACCCAGTTCTGCCGACGCCGTCCGACCAGCACCGACAACGCCGCCATGACCAGTACCATCGCCGCGACGGCCAACACCAGCAACAGCGCCCCGCCAACCATCCAGCGTGCCGCCGGCATCGCCTCCAGATCGGCGCCCGGCCATGACCCCGAGCCATAGATCCAGACCTGCCCGGTTTCGCCACCTGCGGCTCCAAGCAGAACCTGCTTGCCAAGCCCTTTGCCTGCATCCAGCGCCGCCTGACCAAGCCAGACCGTCAGCACCCTGGTCTCCCCTGCCGCCATGTCGCCGGCGGGCACCGCCGTAAGCCCGGTCGACGTCGTCTCGATCTTCAGAGTATCACCCGCGGCTTCCGCCAGCACCGCCCCCGGCAACGTCAGCGCAACCCCCTGCCGCGCCGGGCCCCTGTTGCTGATCACCACCCGCGCCGCCATCCTGAAATTACCCACCGACAGCACATTGGCCAGGGGCTGGATCTCCTTGACCATGTCGCGCACGACGGTCGGGCTGATCAGGCGTGGAATGACGATCGTGGTCAGCCGCTCCTGACTTTTGTCGCCAAGTGCCAGCCGCAGCGCAATATCCTCGCCCGCGCGCTTGATCAGTTCGTTCGACAGAAAGTCCGACACCACCTGCGGATCAAGGCCAAAGCCCGTCGGCAAAGGGTACTCTGAAAGATGAACCTCGGCCGACAACGATGGCGACAGCATCGCCCGCAATTGTCCGGTCATTGCCAACAGCCCGCCGAGCGACAGCGCCCCACAGACGACCGCCCCGATCACCGCAAGGCGCATTCCCGATCTCACCATTCCCGCCGCCCCTTCACATGTGCCGCAAGGCTACAACCAAAGCGGCAGCCTGGAATATTCGAGTTTCCGATTTTGTGTATTGGCTACGACATTCTCGCGGATTTCATCTGCCAGCGGCTTGGCGGACGGCCCGTCTCACACCGCCGGTAACTGCCCGCCCTACGCAATCATCCCAGTGATTCGCTGGATTACGGTTAACGCGGACCCAAAGTCAAAAACCTCACATAAGATGTAGAGGCAATGTAGAGGGATTGTAGGTGGTTTGTAGGTCGTTCATCTTCCGTTAACCCAGCCAATTAACGCTGCGCGCTCAAAGGCTTGGCGTGAGGCCATTCTCTTACAAGACAATCTGGATCTTCACGTCCGTCGGCCGATGTTCCGCGGCCCTTTCAAAGGCTGTTATGCTTTCATCAAAGCGGTAGGTGGCCGAGATCAGGGGCTTGAGGTCAACCCTGCCAGAGCCTAACAGATTGATTGCACGGTCATAAATGTTGGCATAGCGAAAGACCGTCTCGATCCGCGCTTCCTTGGCCTGCAGCCCGACAATGTCAAACGCCACCGGTTCGACCGGCATGCCGACCAGCACAATCGCCCCGCCCGGCCGCACCAGATTGGGCAAGTCCATGATGGCAGCAGCATTGCCGCTGCATTCGATCACCACATCCGCGCCCCACCCCCCCGTCATCCCCAATATGTAGTCCCGCGCAGTTTGCTGGCGCAGGTTCACCGTCTCAATACCTTGATACTTGGCAATGATATCCAGTTTGGGCTGCGCCACATCGGTCACCAGAACTTTGGCACAACCACCAGCCAAAGCGGCCAAGGCAACCATCATCCCGATCGGCCCAGCCCCGCAAACCACCGCAATATCCCCCGGCTGAATCCGCGCCCTCAGCGCCGCCTGCATCCCGATGGCAAAAGGCTCCACCATCGCACCCTCGGCAAAACTGACCGTCTCGGGCAGGCGAAAAGCGAACCGGGCGGGATGAACGATTTCGGCAACAAGGCAGCCATGGACCGGCGGTGTAGCCCAGAATTGTACAGCCGGATCAACGTTGTAGATGCCAAGCTTCGATGCGCGGGAATTCGGATCGGGGACCCCAGGTTCCATGCAGACCCGGTCGCCGACCTTCAGATCGTGAACTTCGGCGCCCACTTCGATGATCGTTCCAGCGGCCTCGTGCCCCAAAATCATTGGCGCATTGAGAACAAAAGGCCCGATCTTGCCGTGGGTGTAATAGTGGACATCGGAGCCGCATATCCCGACCGTATGGGTGCGGATGCGCACATCATTTGGCCCGAATGCGCTGTCGACGGCAAATTCGCGCAGCGACAGCTTACCCTTTTGCTCAAGCACCAGCGCCCGCATCGGACCCCCCTATCAGAAATCCAGATGCTCGACGTTCAAGGCATTTTGCTGGATGAAGTCGCGTCGCGGCTCCACCACATCACCCATCAGTTTGGTGAAAATGTCGTCGGCTTCGGCCAGATCATCAACCTTTACCTGCAACAGAGTGCGGGCCTCGGGATCGAGGGTGGTCTCCCACAACTGCTCGGGGTTCATTTCGCCCAGGCCCTTATACCGTTGCAACGAAAGGCCTTTTTCGCCTTCGGCCAAGACAGTCTTCAACAAGTCGATGGGTCCATGCACCATCTGCTCGCGGTCCTTGCGCACCATGCGCGCCGGATCGCGGTAGACATCGCGGGTCTGGGTCGAGATGGTCGATAGCCTGCGCGCCTCGCCCGAACGCAGGACCGCGCCGTCCAGCGTTCGCAACTCCTCTACCCCGCGCAGAATACGGCTCAGACGAATGCCGTGGTCCTGCGTAATCCGACCGGACCAGCCCTTTTCATATTCCTCGGCAATCAAATTCAGCCGCTTCGCCACAGTGTCGGCCACTGCCTGCAAATCCCCATCAGCGCGACCGGGATCGAACGCCCCGGCCAAAGCCGCCTGCTCTAAAATACCACGTGGGTAATGCGTTGGAAACGCATCGAGAATCCGGCGGAACTGCCGCGCGCCTTCGATGACTCGCGCAAGATCGGCCCCGGCAATTTCTTCGCCTGATTGCAACCGCAGCACCGCTCCTTCGACACCCATTTCGATCAGGTAATCCTCCAGCGCAGGCTGGTCCTTGAGGTAGACCTCCGACTTGCCACGGGCGACTTTGTAAAGCGGCGGTTGCGCGATGTAGAGGTAGCCACCCTCGATCAACTCCGGCATTTGCCGGAAAAAGAAGGTCAGCAAAAGCGTGCGGATATGGGCGCCATCCACATCGGCATCGGTCATGATGATGATGCGGTGATAGCGCAGCTTTTCAACATCGAAGTCGTCCTTGCCGATGCCGGTGCCCAGCGCGGTAATCAGCGTGGTGATTTCCTGCGAGGACAGCAGCTTGTCGAAGCGTGCTTTTTCCACATTCAGGATCTTGCCCTTGAGCGGCAGGATGGCCTGGTTCTTGCGGTCACGTCCCTGCTTGGCGGAGCCGCCGGCGGAGTCACCCTCCACCAGGTAAAGCTCGCACTTGGTGGGGTCGCGCTCCTGGCAATCGGCCAGCTTGCCGGGCAAGCCCAGCGAATCCATGGCGCCTTTGCGCCGCGTTAGTTCGCGCGCTTTGCGGGCTGCTTCACGGGCACGGGCGGCATCGACAATTTTACCGCAAATGATCTTGGCGTCGATGGGGTTTTCCAGCAGGAATTCCATGAGCTTGGCAGAAACTATCTCCTGCACTATCGGCTGCACCTCGGACGACACCAGCTTGTCCTTGGTCTGCGAAGAGAACTTGGGCTCCGGCACCTTGGCTGAAAGCACGCAGGTCAAGCCTTCGCGCATGTCATCGCCGCTGGTTTCGATTTTGGCCTTTGCCGCCAGACCGTTTTGCTCGATGTAGGTGTTGAGGGTGCGCGTCATGGCAGAGCGCAGGCCGGTTAAATGGCTGCCGCCATCACGCTGCGGAATGTTGTTGGTGAAGCATTGCACGGTTTCCGCGTAGGAATCGTTCCATTGCATAGCAACTTCGATAGTTATGCCTTCTTTTTCGCCCAGCGCGTAGAATGTCTTGGGATGCAGCACGGTTTTGCTGCGGTTCATGTATTCGACAAAGCCCCGTACCCCGCCCGCGTAGGCAAAGTTTTCGCTCTTGCCGTTGCGCTGGTCAATCATCTCAATTTTCACGCCGTTATTGAGGAAGGACAGTTCGCGGATTCGCTTGGCGAGGATTTCGTAATGGAATTCGACGTGCGAGAAGATTTCTTCATCGGCCCAGAAATGGACATCGGTGCCGCGTTTGTCG